>CAZCVU010000007.1:0-21759 GCA_964501745.1 uncultured Flavobacteriales bacterium
GGGGATTGGCGACACCATCCGCATCTCGCTGACGCCGGAGCCCGGTGGCGACCGCACCAAAGAGGTGACGGTAGCGCAAGAGATTCTTCAGGCGATGGGCTTGCGTTCCTTCACACCGCAGGTCGTATCCTGCCCAGGCTGCGGGCGAACGACCAGCACATTTTTCCAAGAGCTGGCCGAACAGATTCAAGACTATGTCCGCACGAATATGCCGGCCTGGCGTGATAGATATGTCGGCGTCGAGGAATTGCAGTTGGCCGTCATGGGTTGCATCGTGAACGGGCCCGGCGAGAGCAAGCACGCCGATATTGGCATCAGCCTACCGGGAAGCGGCGAAAATCCGGCGGCGCCGGTGTTCATCGACGGCGAAAAGACGACGACGCTGCGCGGCGCAAACATCGCCGATGAATTCAAGAAAATCATCGACGAATACATCGATACGAGGTACCAAAAGCAAACTGGATCACATTCTTGATCGAGTTTGCCGTCTGTTTCCAGGCCGCTTGGCCGCCCAGCCCATCGAGGTGGGATTGACCCGCACGTTTCGCCAGTCCCCCAATAATGGGCCAGAGAAAACCTGTAAGCTCCTGAGAGCGGTATTCATCCCGCTGTCGTTGGCCTTATGGTTCTCTTCTGGCACGGTAGAGGCCGGTGATCTGCCCTCACAGCAGCCGAATCTGCAACTTGCCCAGTCCGCCGGTAGCGAACAAGCGGGCTATGGCATTCTTTCCGAACTTCGGTTGGGGGCGATGGCGCATGATGTTGGCGCCTTTGGCAGGAAGGAAGAGGAAGGGGGTAACGTTAACGTCGAGTTTCTGTTCGTTTCGCCCGAGTTGCTGTCCGCAATCTGGTCGCCGCGGCCCCATGCCGGCTTTTCCGTCAACTCTTCGAGTGGCACAAACCAAGCCTATCTTGGCCTGACATGGACCTGGGAGTTCCTGGGCAAATTGTACGCGGAGGCGAGCCTGGGTGGTGCCTACCATGACGGCGAAACCAATACGCTCGCCCTCGATCGCAAGAGTCTCGGTTGCGAAGTCCTATTCCGCGAATCCGTATCGCTTGGATACAACCTGACCGAGGCGCACAACCTGTCACTGATGCTCGACCACATCTCCAGTGCCAAGCTTTGCGACCCCAACGAGGGGCTTGATACATTTGGCCTGCGTTACGGCTACCGCTTCTAGCGACGACTACCCTTAGGCGTCGCCATCGGGTAGGCATCATGCAGCAAAACAATCTACGCAATCGGCCTTATTGGGCGGCGGCATGCGCCGGGACCGGCGCCGCCGCGTCGGCGTTGTCCAGCAGCATATCCTGCAGCCGACGCAGCTGAACGATCTTCAGGGCATCATCGACCCGGCAATTCTCGTGCGTCAGATACGCCCCCGCCTTGACCGACTTCTTCATCACGGCACCCTGAGCCAAGCCCAGCGGGATAACGTTATGCTTCAATGCGTCTTCTCGCGTAATCGCCCAGCCGCGATAGAAGGTTTCGCCAATAGCCCCAAGTGTTGTACCGGCCGGCAGATCCGTTTTGGCGATCGTTGCTGTTTCGGCTACCGGTGTTTCCAGCGGCCGCATATGACTGGTGCCATACAATACGGCAGCGGCGGCCGACAGCGGCACTTCGAGGCTTGTTAGATGATAGGGCCGGAAGAATGTGTAGTAGGGACCGTCGCCAAGTTTCAGGTCGTTCATCCGCTCGCGCAGTCGCGGGTGGCTCATTTCAGCAATTACAAAGACGCCAGGAGCGACGCCCTTCGCCACCGTGAAATCGACCACGCCTTTACGCGAAAGCAGGCCGCCGTCTTCGGTCGGGCAAAGCACTTTATGCAGTGTGTCGAGCGGCGCGTTGGGCCCATGCATTCCGGGTTTGTCCGGCAACAGGCCAGTTGCATTAGCGATCGCCGTCATCTCGATCATCGTCTTCGACCCATCGACAAATTCGACGAGCATTCGCGGGTTCATGTTTCGCTGCCGGGCCTCTTCCTCATAGGCCTCGGGCATCGCGTCATAAATCAGAGGATTGTTCTTCCCCTTGCCCGCAGCGACGATGGGATAACCCAAAGCGCTGACGAAATTGATAAGTTCCATCGTTGAACTTGGTTCATCGCCGGCGCCCAAGCTATAAACGACACCGGCGCGATCGGCCTGACGACGGAGATAGGCGCCGATCGTCACGTCGGCTTCGACATTCATCATGACAACGTGCTTACCATTCTCCATCGCCAGCATGGCGACGGTCGCACCAACGTTGGGATTGCCGGTCGCGTCGACGACCACATCGACATGGTCGGAGCAACACAGTAGATCCGGGCTTTCGACAATCGCGATTCGGCCACTCTCCACCACCTTGGCAACGGCTTTCGCCGACTCGCAAACCATCGCTGAATCAGCCGTTCCGCCGGCGATCTCGATCGCCTTGCGTGCATGCTCCGCCCGAAGCACGGCAAGCACTGATATCTCGATACCGCGCATCAACCAAACCTGAGTGACGATGTCGGTGCCCATCTCTCCTGCACCGACCAGCCCGACGCGCACCGGATTCTCCGTCTCGGCTCTTTGTGCCAGCGCTTGCGCCAGGTCGCCGCTCATTCTCCGCCTCTCAGGTTTGCAGCCACAATTAATCCTGCACGTTAATTCAGTCGCTGGCTGATACGTCGTTCTGCAGCGATAGGTCCAGATAGTCGAGATCAGGCACCGGTGGCAGGTTGGCATCACTGCCATTCTTGATCTCCGACGCGCGCTTTTGCCGATAGAGGCTGCGCAAAACCGAATAGTAGTCTATCGACGTCTTCTGAAGGTTTTCCAACTCGTCCATAACGCCTTCATATTCGTCGATGCCGGCGGCTCCGGTGCGCGCGTTTGCTATGGCATTACGGTTGGAGTTGTCGAGCCAGACATTCAGTGGATCGAAGTAGCCATCGACCAGCAGCTTGCCTACGGCATCGCGCGGATTGGACGGACCAAATATCGGCAGAACCAGGTAAAAGCCCTCGCCGATGCCCCAAACGGCGAGCGTTTGGCCGAAGTCCTCGTCATGTCTTGGTATTCCCATTTTCTCGGCAACATCAAACAACCCGGCGACGCCGAGCGTTGAGTTGATAAGCAGCCGTTGGGTTGTCTGCCACGCTCGCTCCGGCTCGCCTTGCAGGATGTCGTTGGCGAGATCGATAGGAGAGCTCAGATTGTCGAGTGCATTGCCGACGGAAGTCCGGACGGGTAATGGCAGAATTGCACGATAAAGCGTGCCTGCGGGACGAAGAAACAAAATCTGAATGAGTTCATTGATGTCGAAAATGGCGCGATTCAAAAGCTCCATTGGATCGTTGACATCCTCGCCGGCGTTGCTCGACTGGGCGATCTTAACGCTTACGGACTCAACCAATTGCTGTGAAATGTCTTGTGGCATGTCCGCCGCGCGCAATGCCGCCGGGGAGCCCATCAGAACCATCGCAGCTACGACGAGAACGGCAGAAAATAGCGAGTGTGCGCTATGCAAGAGTCCGGACATCGGCATCTAATCTAAACGGCTACGCTCAAAAAAGGGCGGGTATGATACTTAGATTCATACCTTCTGTACCCTCTATTTTTTCCCGAAGACTCAGTCAACAGGGGTTAGAAGGACGGTTACATACAGCCAACAGTCAGGCAAACTGGGGCGGCGAACGGGCACCGGAATCAGAAAGACCACTCGATGAGATCGGCACGAACCAGGATAATTCACCAATTCCGACTGTTTGCCGCGCTTACCTTCCTTGTGCTGGCTGGCCTAGTGCTGAGTGGCACCGCGACGACCGCCGAAGCTCAGCAAAATGAGGCGATCCAGATCGTCGAGAAGTTTCATGAAAGCCTCCTCTCCGTGATGAAGGAGGCGGATACGCTCGGCGTACAAGGACGCTACGATCGGCTGTATGAGCCGATAACAAGCGCCTTTCATATGCGTCTGATGGTCAGCATTGCGGCAGGTTCGTCCTGGAAATCGGCCACATCGTCGGAGCGTGCGGAGCTTGCCAAGGCCTTCACGCGCATGAGCGTCAGCACTTACGCATCGCGTTTCGACGGATATTCTGGACAAAGCTTTCGAACACATGGCGCGCGTGCGACGGCGCGCGGTCTGCAGCTTGTCGATACGGCAATCGAGAGCCCGGACGAAGAGTCGGTAACGCTGACCTATGTTTTGAAAGAATCCGGTGGCGATCTGCGCGTTGTCGATGTGCTGCTCGACAGGGGTATCAGCGAATTGGCCGTCCGCCGGTCGGAATTCAGCGCGATCCTAAGGAGATCAGGAATCAGCGGCCTGATCTCCTTATTGAACGAGAAATCGGACAAACTCACCGGGACCTGACTGAGCAGCTTGCGCCAGTTTGAACCGCGGCGGTCGTCAGTCAATCCGCTGGTCCGCCTCCGGATGGGGTGGCCTGAGCGTAAACAACGCTCCCAGGGCGAGCCCCCAAGCTATCCAGACAAGTTCCCTTATCCGCCTGACAACGGCGACGGCGACGCCGAGCCCAGGGGATCCTGTCATCGCCGTTAGGACCAGGAGAAAGGCGCCCTCCTGTGCGCCAATGCTGGCTGGGATAAAGAAGGTTCCAAACCGCACCAGCTGTGCGACCGCCTCAATAATCCAGGCCTCCGTGAGAGACACCGGATTCCCGAGGAACGCCGTCGCATAGAAGATCTCGAGTACACCAAGCAGCCAATTGACAAAAGCGATCCCAACGGCGAAGACAAAGCGGCGCCCGTGACGCACATAAAAGGTCACAAGGCGTGCGTCCATATCATGGAGATGGTGGAGGATGTGCGAGACCGGCGTACCGAGCCGCGTGTGGCTGATCCATGATCCGGTAAACGAAGAGATCTTCAGCCGCTGAAGCAGGAACAGCGATGCGGTCCCCAGCCCACAAGCCGCCAGCCCGAAGCCGGCGACAAGCTTATGCGCATCCGGCAAAGCAGGCGAAGCCAGCATCAACGCGAAGCCAAAAGTAAGAAACACCACCAGCGCTATCATATTGATGGTTTTGGCGAGAATTAATGAGGCGGTCGCCTCGCGGACGCCGACGCCATAGTGCTTCTTCAACAGCACGGCTTTGACTGGTTCGCCGCCCATACCGGCGGCGGGCACCACAGCATTGAACATCTCGCCAACCATCCGAACCTTCCAGATGCGGTACAGCCAGCGCAGGCTCATCGGCACGGACAACAGCGTCATTTGCCAGGAGAAGGAGTCGATCAGGAAGGCGACCAGATAGATGCCCAACACGGCGCCGAAACCCCAGCCGACCTGACGGACACGGGCCACCACCTCAGCAATCTCGACTTCCGACAGCACCAGGACCAGCAGCACCAGCACAACAAGCAAATAGAGGAGTTTGAGAAGGCGCATCGGCAGCAGCAAGCCCAGTTACACGCGATCGCCTCTGGCCTTCGCAACCAACAGGCTCAGCCAATAGAGTTGAGCGCCCAGTGCGGCCAGGGGCAGCAGAACCTGTATCGCATCGAAGCATGCGAACAGGAGCACAACGAAACAAAAGTCCGCCCGCGCCAACTCCCGAAATGCATAGATCAACCACTCAACCCAGTTCTTCGGACGCGCCTTGAATGCTGCGGCCACGGGCTGCTGTGCCGGTTGGCTGAGGCGATCGCGAAACTCCAAAAATAGAACCAGCGCGTAGTTGATCGTTGCGCCTGCAGCCGCCGTCAGGCCGAGCCACCACCATATTTCCAGCCCACTTTGGCGACTGACACCCCATCCGAGTGCGGCGAAGAAAACCGCGTGCACCAGCCAATCGACAAACGTGTCGAACTTGCGCCCGAACTCGGAGCTCAGCTGCTTCAGGCGGGCGATCTCTCCGTCACAGTTGTCCAGCACGTAACTCAGAACCAGTACGACCGCGCCACTGATTGTCGCCACTTTAGTTTGCCAAGTCATCAGCCACGCGCTGGCAAGTCCGCTGGCGAGAGCTGCCACTGTGATGTAATTCGCGGTTACCGGCAATCGTGCCAGAACCGGGGTCAGACGGCGGGATAGGTGCCGCACAAGCGGAAAAACCGCTGAGGGCCCGATCACCGGTTTCGAGCCTTGACTGGGCAGCATGGTCATTCCCGGTCGGCCTTCAACTGCGGTGGCACAAAGTAACGCCTGTCCGACGGCGGGAACACAACCATCAAGGCCGGCAGTACGATCAGCGAGGACAACAGCGTGAAGGATATGGCTATCGTCAGCAATACACCCATGCTGGCCATCCCAGGATGGCTTGATAAGGCAATGCTGGCAAATGAGCCGATCGTTGTCAGCGCGCTGAAAAGCACGGCGCGCGGCGTCGACGTCTTTGACACATCGACTGTTCTAGCCCGGTCTCTTTCCCGCAACACCATGTGAATGCCGCTGGCAACGCCGAGCCCGAATAGCAAGGGAAGCACAATTACGTTCGCAAAGTTAAATGGCAGGTCCAAGACGACAGAAGCAGCGACCGTCAGAAACGTCGACAGCACGAGTGGCGCGAACACCAGGAATGAGTCGCGCAGGCTGCGCAGCACCACCAACAACAACGCGAGGACAAATATCGCAGCGATTGCAGCCGCCTCGACAAAAGCGGCGACAACGGCTTTGCCTGCTTCAATAATGACGACAGGTGCTCCAGTCGCGCCCGGCGCAAGCGCTACAACCTCGTGAACGAAGCGTTGCTGCGCTTCCCGAGCTCGCAGATTTTCGACAGGGAACACCTCCAGACGCGCTCGTCCATCGCCAGCGATCTGTTTTTCGACCAGGTCCTGCGGAAGGTCCTCCAGGCGAACCGGTTCAGCCTGCAGCGACTCCCGTAGGCGCCGCAGCTGGCTTGGTAAGGCACCGAAAAGGCGGCGCTCCAGGTCGTCGAACAGCTTCCTGTCTGCTGCGGGCACCAAAACAAAGGAGAGCGCCTTCGAGAGACGCTGTGCGGCCGCAGTGAGCCTGTTCCGTTGGGCCGAAGCAGCAAATTCGTCGAGCCGGGCGCGAAGGTCAACTATTGCAGCCTGCTGCTGCGCTGCGGTCGGAACCGAGACCCCCTTCTCCAAGGTCAGCGCCGGCAAAAGGAACAGTGCCATCGCGTCGATCACTGCGAGTTTCTCCTCCTGCTCAAGCGGGACGAAATCGGCAAGCGTCACGGCGGAGTCCACGGTTTCGAGCATTTGCAGCCTTGCGCTCAACAGTTTCGCGGCCTCAAGACTGTCAGCCAGGACTGTAATCGTGTAGGGGCCGGTACGATTATCCGTCATCAAATCCAGCAACGTCGCGACCGACTCGGTCTCGGGATCACGCAGGTTCAGGGGATCGAAATCGAACTGTGCCAGCGGGACTACCGCTGCGGCACCAACTCCGAGCGCGAGTGCCGTCCAGAGAATTGGACGCGTACCCCGCTGGACAACGTCGCGAGTTATGCCATGTGCTGTGCCAAGGTTACGGTCGGACATGCTGCTTGTCGGTAGAAGGGTCATCAATGCCGGCAGCACCGTCATATTCGCAAACAGCGCTATAAACATGCCGGCGCCGGCGATCAGTCCGAGTTCCGCCAGGCCCAGATAGGCGGTTGGCAGGAAGGAGAGAAACCCGATTGCCGCTGCGACCGCGGAGAGCGCAAGTGCCCCCCCCACACTCGATGATGTCGCTCCGAGGGCGGCGGCGTGCGTCGCGCCGGACTCGATCGCTTCCCGATACCTGAGCGTGAAATGGATGCCAAAGTCGACGCTGAGACCAATGAAGAGGACGGCGAAAGCGATCGAAATGAGATTGAACTGGCCGACCACGGCGACGGCGAAACCAGTGGTCCAAACAAGTCCAGCCACAAGTGTCACAAGCGCAGCGGCGACAAGCCGCATCGACCGCAATCCGACAAACAACAGGAACAACACAAGGCCGATCGCCAGGACCGCGGCCAGCCCCATGCCCTCCTCGACGCTTTTCAACTCCTCCTGGGCAAGCGCGGCCGTGCCCGTCAGCCGCATCCGCACGCCCTTTGCATCGAGGCCCAAGTCAGTAGCAATCGCCCGAAGGGCGGCGATGGCTGCCGTCGCGGGCTGCAGCGAACCATAGTCGAGCGCCGGTTGTATCAAGATAAGGCGGCGAAACGGCGGCTCGCCCACCGCGTCACTCGCAATAAGCGACTGCCATGACAGCAAGCCGTGCCGGCCGACAATCTGCGCTTCGATGACCTCCGCAATTGCCTGCAGGGTCTCCGTCAAATCAACCGGAGGCGCCTCATTGCCCATATCATCGATGGCCAGCGCAATCAGACGGAACAAACCTCGAAGACTGGGATCATTCGATAAGGTGCCAAGAAACGGCTGTGCCTGCGCCAAACGATCGCTGAGGTCGGACAGCTCGTCCAGCTCAAGGTAGAGCAGGCCGTTGCGACGGAAGAACGGATCACCCGCCAGATCATAGACGCTGCCAAACAGATCCGGCGCCTGATGCAGCCGGGCGACCAGCGCGGCGGCGGCGTCATCGGACGCATCAGGCGTGTCGCCCTCAATGACGATAAGAATATTGTCGGAGAACTGGGGAAACGCCTGACTGAGGGCGCGCGAGTTGCGCCGGAAGGGCAGGTCCGGCGATAGCATGTCGCTGGTGTCGGTATTGATCGACGCATTCTCGGCGGCGTACCAGCCAAGTCCGGACGTCAGCGCCACCGCAAGAAGCACCACCACCGCAGCGCTCCGGCGAACCAAATCGACCCATCGGACGGTGGCATTTCTAAACAAGAGTGCGACGGAGTCGATCACGGCATCCCAAACATGTGACGGAGATCGCTTATTACGTCGTTCCCGGTTCATGGACAAGGCAGCCATCCGAACAATGTGCTAACGATAGGACCCCCTGACTGAGGCTGACCCGTCTATGACACTCGCGATCAAGGATCAGGCTTCCTGCACGGACGAGGTCCGGTACGAGTTGTGAAGCAACCGCCCTGGGATCAAAGACTGGCGCGGTTGCTTGTCCGGCCACTCCTGCGCACACCGATCACACCCAACCAGATCACCTCAGCAACGCTGTTGCTAGCCTTGTCGGGTGCCGTCCTGTTTGCCTCCGGCGACCCGCAAGCCGCCAACTGGGGAGCCGGCTTATTCGTTTTCGCGCGATTCCTGGATCATTTCGACGGCGAACTCGCCCGTCAAAAAGGCGCGACCTCGCGTTTCGGATACTATTTCGACTATGGCAGCGGCGCGGTCAGCTACGCTGCTTTGTTTCTTTGCATGGGTCTTGGGCTCTCGCACGGCGTGTTTGGCGGCTGGGCAACGATATTGGGCGTGGCAGGTTCAGCCTGCGCCGTCATCGCGCTGTTCTTGAATCTTGGACGCGATCGCCTGTTCGATTCTGCGACTGGCAGCGAGACGGTTGGATATCCCGGATTTGCAGGTTTCGAACTCGAAGACGGTATATATCTCTTGGCACCGATTACCTGGCTTGGCTTCCTGCCGCCCTTCTTCGTGGCGGCTTGTATAGGCGCCATCCTCTATGTTCTTTGGACGATTTGGGTGCTGAACGCCGGGCGGCGTTCATCGCAACGCTAGCACCAAGCGAGACGCCCGGTACGGGAGGTGGCGCTAGCTATCGTTCTCCTGCACTGCAACAGTGCGGAATCTGAGAAGAAAGAACACCGCGAAGATCGGTGCAGCAATCGCGGCAACGGCAAGCAGCGGCTCGCTGCCGCCTGCCCAAATCGCAAGTGGCACCGCCAGAATAGCGTCATCTGCGTCGAACCCCGCGAAACTCTTCAATTGTGCAGAATTATGTTCGCCGGTCCGAGCCTCGAGGCGCATTACCTTCCACTGAATCAGCACGACCGAAAGGCCAGCGGCCAAGCCCATGGGAATCGCCCAGGCACCGAAAGCGCCGTCGCGCACGCCAAACGCGATGCCGATGAAGATCGCCATATTGACCGCGGCGTCAGAAACCAGATCGTAGCGATGACCCCATTGGCTGGTCTGTCCCGTCAGCCGCGCGAGTTCACCGTCGATGCGGTCGAGGGCAACCGACACGGTGAAAAACACGCCGCCGACATGCGGCCATGGACCCGGCCCGGCGGAAACGGCGAGTGCCGCCGCAAAACCGGTTAGCAGACGCAGGGTCGTAACATGGTTCGGCGTCAGTCGCGTCGCGGCGAGCGGAGGGACCAACGGCCGGAGGCCACGATGAATCCAGGTGTTATGGCTCAATGCATTTTGCCGAAGGGATCTATACTGTGTGTTTAGCAGTACGGATTGAACAATCCAAGCCGTCGGCATGTATCTCGGCCCGGTTGCCCGCCTCCTGTTGCACTGTTAATTTCCACCGCATAACAACGCTCCCCTAAAAGGTACTTGATGCTTGAGGTTCCAGTCCTCAGCGAAGAGCAAATCGCCGACTTCGAGCGCGATGGCTATTTGGTTGTCCGCGGCGCTTTCGGAGCCGAGACCACGGCGCGAATCGAGCGTTGGTGCGACGAGTTGACGGCGATGCCGGAAGAGCCCGGAAAGCACTGGGTCTTTTGGGAACAGAGCCTGACCAACCTGAATGAAAAGATCCGCTCGCGGATCGAGAACATTTCCGCCAATCACGCCGGATTTGCCAAGCTGACGGCCGCCCTCAAAGCGCCTGTGGGCCAACTGTTGGGCGAAGAGGCGGTTTTGTTCAAGGAGAAGATCAATTTTAAGCTGCCCGGCGGGGACGGCTTCAAGCCGCACCAGGACGCTCAGGCAGGATGGGACGTCTACGCCGACTTCTTCGTCAACGTGCTCGTGTGTATCGATGAGGCGACCGAGGAGAATGGCTGCCTAAAGGTGGTTCGCGGCCACCACAAACGGGGCCTGTTCCGGATGTGGGAACCGCTCGATGAATCGGATATGCAGGGTATGGAATTCGTCGCCTGCCCGACCAAGCCAGGCGACCTGATATTTTTCGATTGTTATGCGCCCCACGCCTCAGAACCCAACCGGAGCAAACATTCGCGTCGTCTTTACTATGTGACCTACAACCGGTTCTCGGCCGGCGACAATTTGCCGCGATACTATGCGGACAAGCGCCGATCCTACCCTCCGGACATAGAGCGCGAAGCAGGCAAGGACTACGTCTTTCGTGTCTAACGGCAGACCACGGCGACTAGTCCGGGCCGCGCTCACCGGCTTCAATCTGGGGCAGGATAACGTCCCGTGCTCGATCGAGGTCTGACGGAAAGTCGATCTCGATCCATGGAATACCGGTGATGTCCTCGAATTTGAAGGTTCCGCGCGGCTCTGACATCAAGACATCGCGAATGGCGAGCTCGCAGGTCGCGTCCCGCCTGCCATTTTCGACGTAGGCTTCACTGGCTTCGGCCAGTCGCGCCGCAACGCGCGGCGACTTACGCAAAAAGCCGGGCCACTCGCCAACAAAGTCAAACCTGCCTTCAACGATTTTGCCAAATTCAATTAGCTCGCCATCCTGGACGCATACCTTGACCGGCTCGTCACCCTCATCAATTGCCCGATCCAGCAGAATGCAGTTTTCCTCCCGTGCTTCGACGAGGCGGCGCAGCAGCGCCGAATCGTAAAGCACGTCTGCATCCATCAGCAGAATGTGTTCGCCCGACCGCAGCACATCACGTGCAGTCCACAGTGACAAGACGGAGCCTTCCCGAAAGTCGGGATTGAAAAGCGGCCGCACGAAGTCCGGCGGCGACCGAGACTCCGCCTCCACAACAAGCTCTTCCATGCGATAGCCGCAAACCAGCACCAACTCCTCAACCCCTAGGTCGAGCAGATTCTCAATATGGCGCTGTAGCAGGCTTTTGCCGCTAAGACGGAGCAGCGCCTTGGGTAGCTGCGTGCCATCGTCACCAAAGAGCCGGTTTCCTACTCCGGCCGCCAGCATGACTGCCTTCATCGCTCTCGCCTCAAGGCCTGCGCCGGGGTTTGCCAGCGCAAGCTAACCTATTTTGAACCGACTGACGGTCACTCATAAGTCGCGGCACGTGAGCGGGCAAGGATGCTCGCCGAGTCCTGCGTCGAAGCAATCGCAGCCGCATTCCGGGCGATTGCATGCGCCCTGAGATCGCATGAACATTTGTTTCAAGAAATTGCCAAAAGTAGGGACTCCCGATGAACGTGGCCTGCATGTTATCTCTCCCGCTGCAAAGGCGCTTCAACACCCGCCTGCTTTCACCAAGCCGGTGGGAGACAGCGAAAACGCCCCCGCACACACAGACCCTGCAACGTCAGCATATCGAGCCGAGAAACAGACATGACAGTACAGACGACAGAATTATTCATGCAACAGAGGCAGCATAGGTTCACAATCAAAGCGCCCGCTCAGGGCCTGCGCGAGATTACAGAGGATATTGCCTCCTGGGTCACCACCCAGCCGGTACGCGAAGGGATACTGACGGTTTATATTCGTCACACATCCGCGTCGATCCTGATTCAGGAGAATTTCGACACTGACGTTGAACGCGACCTCGAGACATTCTTTCACAAGCTCGTGCCGGAGGAGCTCAGCCTCTACCGGCACATCGCCGAGGGCGAAGACGACATGCCGGCGCATATCAAGGGCGCCCTGACACAAACTCATCTCAGCATTCCCATCAGCGATGGAGAGATGATGCTAGGCAGATACCAGGGGATTTATCTATTCGAACATCGGCGTATTCCCCGCGACAGGGAGCTGGTCCTGCACGTTATCGGACACTAGCTCAGCGCATATGACGTCGCCGATGGGGTGTTCGGCGGACCGCAAAATCCTTAGTTGATGTAATCGTGCTCGCGAAACCACGCGACGGCGTCCCGTAGCGCTTCGCGCGCCGGTCGGGCGCTATACCCGAGCGCCGATTTCGCCTTTTCACTCGAGTAGTACATCTTCTTCTTCGCCATCCGGACGCTGTCAACGGCGACAAACGGCTCAGCGCCACCGGTCATTCGCGCAATCGTCTCGGCTGCGTATGCGACGGGCAAGACCAAGTTGTGTGGCAGACGAAAGCGCGGAGCAGGTCGGCCGACGATCGTCGCAATTTCACGCAGGATTTCCTGGAGGCTCAAATTTTCGCCGCCCAAAATATAACGCTCGCCGACCTGGCCGTGTCGGTAGGCCAACAGATGTCCATCTGCGACATCGTCCACGTGTACAATGTTGAGACCCGTATCAACGTAGGCGGGCATCCTCCCCGAGGCAGCGTTGACGACCATACGCCCGGTTGGCGTCGGCTTGAGGTCCCCCGGACCTACCGGTGCCGAAGGGTTGACAATGACCGCAGGAAGGCGCGTTTCGCCAATGAGACGACGAACTTCCTGCTCGGCCCTGAACTTTGAGCGCTTGTATACGCCGATCATGTCCCGTTCAGAGACTGGCGTCTCTTCATCACCTGTTCCACCCCCCGCCGGCAGGCCAAGGGTGCCAACACTACTGGTGTAGACAATCTTCTCCACACCAGCGTCCGCAGCCGCACGCATAATGTCGTGTGTGCCGGCAACGTTGGTTCGAAACATCTCCTCCGGATGGCGGACCCAAAGCCGGTAGTCGGCGGCGACGTGAAACAGGCCTTGGCATCCGGCAACCGCAACGCGCAATGATGCTGAATCGCTAAGGTCACCCTCGACGACTTCGACGTCGAGGCCCGCTAGGTTGCCGCGATTGCTGGTGGAGCGCACCAGCGCGCGCACAGCATCACCGTCTGCAACCAGCCTGCGGACGACTGCGGCGCCGACAAAGCCGGATGCGCCGGTAACCAAAATCTTCAAGGGTTCGTCATCATGATATTGATGCGCGCACCGTTCAAGCTGGAGGCTTACTTGCCAGCCATCGCGGTCCTGGCAAGCTGGCCTCGTTTGAGGAGTTTCATCTCCTTGAGCGTCTCGCCTACCGCCACTAGGGCGCCGTCGATCTCTGTAGTGCCCAGATGACCGATGCAGCCGATCCGGAAACTGTCGGCCTTCGCAAGCTTCCCGGGATAGATAACGTAGCCCTTGGCACGCAAGCCGTCATAGAAGGTATTGAATTCGAACCTCGGATCCGCGGGCATGTGAAAGGTCACAATGATTGGCGCCTGCAATTCGTCCGGCAACAAGGTCTCGAACCCCAGCTTGCGCATTCCTTCGACCAACATCTGACAGTTCGCCGCGTAACGTTGCCAGCGCCGCTCAACACCGCCCTCCTCCGCATGCTCGAGAAGCGCTTGGTGGAAGGCCGCGATAACCTGCGTCGGTGGCGTGAAGCGCCACTGCCCATTATCGCCCATCGCGTGCCATTGATCGTAGAGATCCAGGCTAAGAGAGCGCGCGTTTCCGGTGCTCGCTTCGAGCAGGTCCCGTCGGCATATGACGAACGCAAGACCGGGGACTCCCTCCAGGCATTTATTTGCAGATAGAGCGAGTGCGCCAAATCGCAAGCTTCCACTCTCGGTCGGCAACGCGCCAAAACTACTAACCGCATCGAGGAGTAGGTGGCGGTTATGGCGATGAACCACTTCCGCGATATCCAACACGGGGTTGAGAATTCCGGAAGTCGTCTCGCAGTGGACGATGGCGACGTGGCCGACCGCCGGATCATCGCGGAGAAGAACGTCAAGGTGGCTCGCGTCATGCGTTTCGTCCTCGGCCACCTCGTATGTCGCATATTCGAGGTTCAAATAGCCGCAGATGCGGGCCATGCGGTGGCCATAAGCCCCATTCACCAAAATCAGGAGTTTGCCGCCTGACGGAACGAGCGTCCCGATCATAGCCTCGATCGCGAATGTCCCACTGCCTTGCAGCGGTACGCATGCATAACTTCCGTCATCAGCCGCGATCTCCAGAAGACGTGCGCAGACCTGTCGGCTCAATGTCACAAAGTCACTGTCGCGGGATCCCCAATCATGCAGCATGGCCTGTTTGGTCGTACGCGCCGTCGTTAGCGGACCCGGAGTCAGCAGGATCGGATCGCGACGATCGCTGGTCATGCGGCAGGTCCTTCTGCCAGCACCGCACGCTGGTTGGCTTTGAGAAAGGCACGGAATCGGCGCGCGACATCAGCCGGCTTGACGGTCGGACGGCCCAGCTTGTCCATGCTGCCCGGTTGAATTCGCAAATGAATCATATGTGGTCCCTGCGCCGCTGAGGCGTCCCGCAATGCCTGTTCAAGGCCCGTCAGCGAATCGGCAGAGGCCCCGCTTCGGTAGCCACAGGCCAACGCGACGGCGGCGAAATCAACGTTCATCGATACAGTTGACTGCCCACCGGTTGAATCGTGAACGCCGTTGTCGAGAATGATATGGACTAGATTCGCCGGCGCCTGCGTACCGATTGTGGCAAACGTCCCCATCTTCATCAGTGCCGCACCATCGCCGTCCAGGGCGATGACCGGCCGCTCGACATTGAGAGCCACGCCCAAAGCCATCGCACTGGCGCACCCCATAGAGCCGACCTGGTAGAGATGCTGCGGCCGGTCGGCCAAGGTAAACAGCTCGCGCCCGCATTTGCCGGTCGTGGCAATGATTGCAGCCTCATCCGGAACCACCGCCAACACCTTCTCCAGAGCCGCCATGCGAGCCGGCCTGGCGCTGCCCTCCACGAGATTGCGGGCCCGCCCGCGGAGCTGCAGGGGCGACGGCATTTCGTCGAGACTCTCATTCCCGACCGAGCCCTTCTCCATGACCAGCGCGAACGGAAGCCCGCTCTCCTCCATTGCTGCTCGCGCTGTATCGAGTGAGTCGGCAATCTCGTTCACATCATTTGGAAACGGCCGATGTCGGACGCCAACATCCTCAAGGAGGCGCTGCGTCACTTCGCCCATGAGTTCATGTTGGGGTTCGTCCCCAAGGCCCGGCTGGCCACGCCACGTGACGAGCAGAAGCGTCGGAATACGAAACGGCCAATTCAACGAGGTGAGTGGATTGATGGCGTTGCCGAGGCCCGAATTCTGGCACATCACCACTGTCCCCCTGCCGGCAAGCCAGGCGCCAGCGGCGATCGCAACCGCCTCGCCTTCGCTTGCAGCGCCGACATAGTCGGTACCTCGATCGCTGATGACATGGTTGATGATCGGCGTCAGGAACGAGCATGGAACGCCGGCATAGAAGTCGAGTCCCCTTAGCCGCGCTTCCCCGAGAAAACTATCTGCAGAAATCATGCGCCCAAGCCTGCCATCTCTCGGCTATAGAAAGTCGCGCGCCTTGGCCAAATCGACAACCTCGTTCACATCCAACCAGTGCCCGGCGATATAGACGACGCGAGGCTTAGCACCCTTTGCTATCAGTCGGTTGACGACGTCCGGCAGGCTGGCCGTTGAATGCGACCCTTCCTCGCGCATCTCCGCAACCTCATCGCGCACCAACTCGGAGCCGCGGGCGCTCAACTTGACGAGACCAATCCAAACACCATCCGCAACAGCATCGTCGAGATCACCGGAGATCCGTTCCAGCTCAATCTCTTGGTCCTCCAGATAATCGTCCGTGAAGGGAATGCTGCATTTGGCAAGATCGACAGTCTGCGTGGTGGCATGGATGCCGCCGTCGGTCCCTTTGGCCTCGACCACAACGACAATATCGCCGTCCGCTTCAAGAAGCAGATCCAGGATGTAGCGTCGAAACAGAATATCACCGTATGACAGCACGCATTCGCCCTGAAGGGCCTCCATCGCACAGGTGAGCGAAGCGACTTCGCCGGTGTCCGCATAGTCGGCATTTACACATTTGTCGATGTCTGGCAAATCGACAGCTTCGTGCTTGTAGCCAACGACAACCGTGATGTTGCGAACGCCCGCGTGCTTGAACTGTTGGGTTAACCGGCTGAGCAGCGGCTCCCCGCGAACTTCCAACATGCATTTGGGCCGGTCGGTCGTGAGTTCCCCGAGCTTGCTGCCGCGGCTGGCCGCCAGGAGAATAGCCTTCATTCCCGCACGACCCGCCGGCAAATAGCGCTCTTCCGCCTCTACCAATTCGGTATTGCCGGAAAGCTCAAACACATCGTTCAGATCGGCAACCCTGCCTTCGACACCGATCAGGCTCTGGTCACTCATGATCTGCCGACTTGTTTCCCGCATTGCCGAAATCGCCGCTCTTAGGTTGTGGTTGGCCCAAATAGCGATTGATATCCCGACCTCGCGAAACCGGTCGGTCGGCGTTATGTAGTATTTGGTTGGCACGATCACCAATGGTGCGCGGTCCGCCCATTCGCCGGCGAATTGCAACACCTCATCCGCCGTCGACATGCGCGAATGGATCAAAATGCCGTCCGCACCGGCGACCCGATACGCCTCGGCACGGCGTAGCGCTTCGGCCATGCCACGCCCTGCGATCAGGGCCTCGACGCGCGCCACGACGCTGAACTCGTCGTCGGTCTGCGCATCCTTCCCAGCCTTGATCTTGCCACAGAATTCGTCGATGTCCGCCAGCGACTGGTCGCCGTCGAGAAAGGAATTGGTCTTAGGAAATACCTTGTCCTCGATGCAGACGGCAGCGATGCCACGCTGGCACAATTTGCTCGTCAGGCGCCGGAAATTATTGAAATCCCCATAGCCCGTGTCGCCATCGACGAAGATAGGAATCGAGACCGCGTCCGACATAAACTCGAGCACTTCGAGGACCTGTGTCCAAGACGCCTCGTTGCGGTCCCGCACGCCGAGCGCCGAGGAAACCGATAAACCCGACGCCCAAATTGCCGGAAATCCGGCCTCTTCGACGATCTTCGCTGAGATTCCGTTGTGGGCCTCCATCACGAAGCTCAGCTCTGGCGACTGCAGAAGCTGGCGAAACACCGCAGCTTTTGTGGAAAGCGTTGGTCGTTGTTCGCTTTGAAGGGCTTTCACGTCAAACGTCTCCCGGAAGAAGTTTCATTGAAAAAATCGGTGTTCGGCGGCTGGTGTCGAGGGCGAGGCGCCGGGGCGCTCGCCACCACCCTATCCAAGGGTATATCAGCGCGCCGAAATCCACTAATCCAAATTATGATCCTAGTTAAGTAGGTTCTCGTAAAGGTTTGTCAGCATTTCCAATTCTGCATCGGGGCAGTATTGTCGCGGGCGAAACTTCGGCCTGCGGCAGTACTGCCCGTGCCCGCGCCTGAACTGCCACAAGCCAAGGAGCAAACCATAGTGTCGGTCGGTAAACGTCGGTCTATTCGTGTCATACTGGCACAACCCAGAGGGTTCTGCGCGGGTGTCGTCCGCGCCATTGAGATTGTCGAACTGGCGCTACGTAAGTATGGACCGCCTGTCTACGTGCGCCACGAAATCGTTCACAACAAGCGCGTGGTAGAGGATCTCAGGCAGAAAGGCGCCGTCTTCGTCGAAGAATTAACTGAGATTCCAGAAGGCGCAAATACGGTGTTCAGCGCCCACGGAGTGTCACAGAAGGTCGCCGACGAAGCCGAAAGCAGAAACCTCCCGGTGATCGATGCGACCTGCCCCCTGGTGGCGAAGGTGCACAAGGAAGGACAGCGATATGCGCTCCGCGACTTCGATGTAGTGCTGATCGGTCATGCCGGTCATCCAGAGGTGGAAGGAACGAAGGGGCGCATCCCGGGCACTGTACACCTCGTCTCGTCCGAAAAGGGCGTGGCCAAACTCAGCGTACGCAACCCTGACGCCTTAGCCTATGTGACGCAGACGACGCTAAGCGTCGACGACACGCGCGCCGTGATTGACGCCCTAAGAGACAGATTCCCAAAGATCGTCGGCCCTGACGTTCGAGATATCTGCTACGCCACCCAGAACCGGCAAAGTGCAGTCCGTGCCCTGGCGTTGCAATCCGACACCATTGTCGTCGTCGGTGCACAAAACAGCTCAAACTCAAACCGATTGAGGGAGATTGGCGAGGAACTGGGCGTTCCCAGCTATCTGGTGGACGATGCCGATTCACTCAACCCGGATTGGTTTGGCGAAGCCAATTGCATCGGAATTACCGCCGGCGCCTCGGCGCCAGAAGCTCTGGTTCAGGAGATGATCGCGCGATTACGTGAATTCGGCGAGGTTGAGGTGTGCACGCTTGAGGGCATCGAAGAAAATGTACAGTTCAAGCTGCCCATAGAACTGCAAGAATTGGTAACCTGAGTCGGTTCCCGGCAAATGAGGGAAATGGCTTGAGTATTCCGTTAATCCAAAAGATACGCGTTGCTGCCTATATCTTGAAGCAGCGTTTCTATGGCAATCACCGCTATCCCTTGGTGCTGATGTTGGAGCCGTTGTTTCGCTGCAATCTGGCCTGCGCCGGATGCGGAAAGATCGACTATCCCGACGCAATCTTGAACCGTCGCCTCAGCGCCGAAGAGTGTCTCAGTTCGGTTGACGAATGCGGTGCGCCGATCGTGTCGATTCCCGGCGGCGAACCTCTACTACACAAGGACATCGTACAGATCGTCGACGGCATCATCACCCGAAAGAAATTCGTCTATCTGTGTACCAACGCATTGTTGCTCGAAAAGCGCCTCGATCAATTCGCACCGTCACCCTACCTCACCTTTTCGATACATCTTGATGGGCTTGAGAAACATCACGACCGCGCGGTCTGTCAGGCCGGCGTCTTCCGACGTGCGGTCTCGGCAATTCGGGCGGCACGGAATGGGGGTTTTCGGGTCAACGTCAACTGCACCTTGTTCGATCAGATGACGGCCCAAGAAGCGGCTGATTTCTTCGACTTCGCTACCGACGATCTGGACGTCGAGGGCATCACGGTTTCGCCCGGCTATGCCTACGAGCGGGCGCCCGATCAAGAGCATTTCCTTAATCGGCAAAAAACCAAGACGCTATTCCGTGACATCTTTAGAGTTGGCAGAGGCAAGAAGTGGCGCTTCAGCCAGTCGAGCCTGTTCCTCGATTTTCTTGCCGGAAATCAACAATATCACTGCACACCCTGGGGAAATCCGACACGCAACATCTTCGGCTGGCAACGACCATGCTACCTCTTGAACGAAGGCTATGCTGCAAGCTTCAGGGAACTCATGGACACGACGAATTGGGGAACATACGGCACCGGCAACTACGAGAAATGCGCCAATTGCATGGTGCATTGCGGCTACGAGGCAACAGCCGTCGCCGACACGATGGCCAGCCCGCTAAAGGCGCTAGGCGCATATCTCAAGGGCCCCCGGACTTATGGAGAAATGGCGCCGGAAATCCCTCTCGCGAGCCAGCGGCCGGCCGCCTACGTGTTTGAGGATCTTGTGCAGGAGAGCCTAGCCGAACCGGAATCGGGGACCCGCCAACAACAAGGCGCGGCGTAAACCGGCCAAGGCGGCGCTGCTGTTCTTTGCAAGTCGAACAAGTGCGTGTATGTCACGCGGATGCGCGATGATGCCGGCGGTTAGGGCAATCGGCCTGATCTCGCCTTGATCGCCGATGCAATTCGGCAGCCACCCTGGAACGACATCGGCGGATGTGTCAGCGACCACGCGTAGCGCCAGGAAGGGTAGGTCCGCGTCGCCGGCAACTTCGGCCACAGCGTGGCTCTCCATATCGACGATTGATGCGCCCGACGCATGCTGGATCGCTCGTTTCTCAGCGACCGTTGAAACCGGTCCGTCGCTCCCCACAACAGTGGCAATCCGCGCAGTCGGCAGATCATTGAGTGTGGCCCACAGCGCATTCCGCCACGCCTCCGCTGTCGTAATTCGCTGTCCCGCCGGCACCACAACCGCGTCAGCAACAATCGTATCGCCAGGCTGAAGTTTGGGATCCAATCCACCCGCAATTCCGAAACTCAGCAAAGCGTCGCACCCGTCTGTAAGCAGTGCCTGCGCTGCCTCGTGCGCCCGCCCGGCGTCGGCGCCAGCGCATCTGACGGCAGGACGCTCGGCCGGAGCGAGCGCCGCCAGACACTGCGCCTCAGTCCGCAACCCGGTGACGATGCCCAGTCGGCCCACTTATATTCCGTATGTCAGCGTCGGAGAGGTGTTCAACCGGAGTGAGCGGTAGCGTGCCAGGGCCCATAGCGGGAAGTAAGCGTTGTACCCGTGGTAGTGAAGGTAGAAGACGCGCGGGAATCCGACGGCGTTGAAATACTGCTCCTTCCACTCGCCACCTTCGCGGGGCGCGTTCAGAAGGTAGTCGATCCCACGTTCGACACACTCAGACTCCACTTCCCCCGCCATCATCAGAGCGAGAAGTGCCCAGGCCGTTTGGCTTGGCGTACTCTTCTTAGCCTCGTATTTGCGATGTTCCCAGTAGGACGCGCAATCTTCACCCCATCCTCCATCGGCATGCTGGCGCGACTTGAGCCACAGCGCCGCGTTGTCGATCAACGGCTGCAGATCCGCGCCACCAGCGACGTTGAAGGCGCAAAGAACGGACCAAGTGCCGTATATGTAATTGGTCCCCCAGCGGCCGAACCAGGAACCGTCGTCGTATTGATCGCGTTTCAAGAATTCGATGCCGCGTGCGACCGCAGGGTGGCGGCGATCATAGCCGAGCTGCACCAGCATACTGACACACCGCGCCGTCACATCAGACGTCGGCGGATCGAGTAGTGCGTTGTGGTCGGCAAACGGAATGTGCTCGAGCAGGCGATATTCATTGTCGGCGTCAAACGCGCCCCAGCCACCATTCCGGCTTTGCATGCCGATGACCCACTCGGAGCCACGGTCGATTGCCTCACGGTAACTTGCGCCATCCGCACGGTCCAAGGCCATGACGATGACCGCCGTATCGTCAACGTCAGGGTAGTAGTCATTGCGGAACTGGAAAGCCCAGCCGCCCGGCCTCAGATTCCCGCGGTTGGTGCTCCAGTCCCCCATGACATCGAGGATTTGTCGATCGCGCAGCCACTCGGCAGCACGCTCCACAACAGAATCCTGACCGTCAACGCCAGC
>CAZCVU010000008.1:0-21477 GCA_964501745.1 uncultured Flavobacteriales bacterium
GCCACCACGCGATTGTTCTGCAGCATCTCGCGGCTGATGTTGAGGTCCAGGTCCTCGGAGTCTATGACGCCGTGCAGAAAGCGGAGCCACACCGGCAATAAGCCTTTGCAATCGTCAGAAATGAACACGCGTTTCACGTAGAGTTTGACCCGCAGCTTGCGCTCGGGCTCGAATAGGTCGAACGGCCTGACTGACGGGACATACAACAGCCCGGTGTATGAGATCACGCCTTCTGCACGCATGTGCAGCGTCAGCCAAGGGTCATCGGCGGCATGTGCGACGTGGTGATAGAACTCCTTGTACTGCTGCGCCGTGATCTCCTTTCGTGGGCGTGACCAGAGGGCCGAGGCCGTGTTGAGTGCGCCCTGCGGCTCGTCCTTTCCCTCATCGCCCGACCGAAGCATGATTGGAAAGGAAATGTGGTCCGAATAGGTCAGGATGACCTGGCGGAGCCGCGCCTCCTCAAGGAACTCGGACTCCCCTTTGCGCAGATGCATCTGGACCGTTGTTCCGGGACCGTCACGCTCGGACTCGGCTATTGTGAACTCACTCTTGCCATCCGATTGCCAGAGCCATGCTGCATCCTCGCCGGCGCGGCGGGAGGTAACCTCGACCCGGTCCGCGACCATGAATGCAGAGTAGAATCCGACACCGAACTGGCCGATTTGAGAGAGATCCTTTCCCTCTTCATCTGCGTGCTCGCCGAGAAACGCCGCTGTGCCGGACTGTGCGATTGTTCCGAGATTCTCGACCAATTCATCCCGCGTCATGCCGATACCGTTATCGGCAACTGAAATGGTTCGCGCTTTCGCGTCAATCGTAACCTCGATCTGAAATCCTTGATCGCCCGATGCGAGCGACGGCTCGGTGAGCGCGGCGTAGCGCAATCGTTCGCAGGCATCGGAGGCATTCGAGATCAGCTCCCGGAGAAAGATCTCCTTGTCGCTATAAAGCGAGTGCGCGACGATATCGAGGAGGCGACTGACCTCCGCCTGGAATTGTTTCTTTTCACCGGCTTTGCGTGTTTTCGTCTTTGCCATTTGACGGCCCCTCGGGTCTAGTTTTGGCACCAGCGATATATGAGAGATGTAATGCGCCTTGCAACCCCGCAGTCCGGTCGCTAGGCCTATTGCCTCATTCCAGGAATATTAGCTTGGATCAGATCAATGGCCGCTGACTTTGCCAAAACTCGAGAGCAGCTGATCGCCGAAATCGAGGCCGAGATGCATACGCTTCGAGATATTTTCGGCAAGGCAAAGCTTGATACCTCAGTTGTCCGGGCGCTTCTGAATGTGCCACGCCACGAGTTCGTGCCTGACGATATGCAGGGTTCCGCGTATCTTAACCGGCCCCTGTCGATCGGCTACGGGCAGACGATCTCGCAACCGTTTGTGGTTGCCGCGATGACCGATATGCTGGCGCTCGGGTCAGCGGCGCTGGTATTGGAGGTGGGTACAGGCAGCGGTTATCAGACTGCCGTGCTGGCCGAGTTGGCGGCTGCGGTGTTCAGCGTCGAGGTGGTGCCCGAATTGGCGGAATCGGCGGACCGAAGTCTGAAGAGGCTGGGGTACGACAATGTCCGCGTGCGCAACAGCGATGGCTGGAGAGGTTGGCCGGAACATGCGCCCTACGATGCGATCATCGTAACCGCTGCAGCTCCCGAGATACCTGAAGCCCTAATCGATCAGCTCAAGCCCGGGGGCCGTTTGGTGATTCCCATCGGCGCTCCAGGAAGGACGCAGTTCTTGACGCTGGTGGAGAAGGACGTCGAGGGAAAGGTGACCGTGCATGAAGGTCTGCCCGTCGCCTTCGTGCCGTTAATCAAATCGAGCTAGCCGCCAAAGGCACTTCTTGATCTCAGTCACTTCGCGACCGGCGATCGACGTCCCTTGCGAGCTGCCGCGTGCAAAATCTCTTGCGCCAGCGGCATGTTAACCGGTTCTATGGCTGGCAATGCAGCTGCATTCGCACACTTCCGTCATACGGGCCGTCCTCGGGCCTACGAATACCGGCAAGACGCATCTCGCCATCGACCGCATGCTCGGCCATGTGAGCGGCATGATCGGCTTTCCGCTGCGATTGCTCGCGCGGGAAAACTATGACCGCATTGTCAGCTTGCGCGGTGCCGGTTCTGTTGCGTTGATTACCGGCGAGGAAAAGATCATCCCGGCAAAACCCCGCTGGTTCGTTTGCACTGTGGAGTCGATGCCGCTGGACCGTCGTGTGGACTTCATGGCGATCGACGAGATCCAGTTGTGCGGCGATCCCGAACGCGGCCACGTATTCACCGATCGATTGCTGCATGCGCGGGGTCGCGAGGAGACGATGTTTCTTGGCTCGGACATCACCCGCCCGCTGATACGTCGTTTGGTGCCGGAAACGGCGTTTGAGCGTCGCCCGAGATTCTCGATACTCAAATATGCGGGAGCGAGAAAGGTGTCGCAGTTGCCGCGACGAAGTGCTGCGATCGTCTTCTCGGGGAATGATCTCTATGCCTTGGCTGAGCAATTTCGCCGGCGGCGTGGCGGGGCAGCCGTGGTGCTGGGAGCGCTCTCGCCGCGGGCGCGTAATGCGCAGGTCGCGATGTACCAGGCTGGCGAGGTGGAGCATTTGGTTGCTACCGATGCGATCGGCATGGGCCTTAACATGGATATTGACCATGTTGCCTTCGCATCACTTGCCAAGTTCGACGGTCGCCGTCAGCGCCAACTCGGGCCTGCCGAAATCGGACAGATCGCTGGACGTGCCGGACGTCATATGATGGACGGTACCTTCGGTGTAACCAATGGTCTTGGCGGGCTTGACCCGGCGACAGTCGAGGCGGTTGAGGAACATCGTTTCGAGCCGCTTAAAGCGGTCTATTGGCGCAATCGCGCGCTCGATTTCAAGTCGCCGTTGGCTCTGCTTGCGAGCCTCGAGGCGCCAGCACCGACGCGTCACCTCATTCTCAGGCATGGCGCTGACGACCATCGGGCGCTTACCGCAATGGTGGGGGACGAAGAGGTGCTCGGCCTGGCCAGCAATCCCGCTGCCGTTCGCCTGCTTTGGGAAGTCTGTCAGATCCCCGATTTCCGGAAAGTGATGGCCGAACAGCACACCCGCCTGCTGCGTGGGCTGTACTTGCGCCTGTGTCGTGCGGAGGGCCTATTACCGGAGGACTGGGTGGCGGCACAGATTGCACGTCTTGACGATTTGACCGGTGAAATCGACGCATTGACGGTGCGCATCGCCCACGTCCGTACCTGGACTTATGTCAGCCATCGTGCCGAGTGGTTGGCTGATGCGCTGCACTGGCAAGACCGCACCCGCGCAATCGAAGATCGCCTGTCGGACGCGTTGCACGAACGCCTTACGCAGCGCTTCGTGGACCGCCGTGCAATGGTGCTGGGTCATCGCCGCCGCGACGGTGCAGACGTTCTCGCGGGCGTCAATGGCGCGGGTGATGTCATCGTCGAGGGCGAATTTGTCGGCCGCCTCTCCGGCCTCGTCTTCACCGCTGACCCAACGATCAAGGACGCCGCGAAAGTCCTGCGCTCGGCGGCCCGGCGAGCCGCCTACGAAGAGGTTGCACGCCGGGTTGCTGTTTTTGAGAAAGATCGAGACAGCGCATTTCGGCTTGATGACAATGCAAGGATATGTTGGCAGGGAACCGAGGTCGCAAGGCTCCGCAAGGGCGATAGCATCGTCACACCATACGCCGAGCCCCTCGGCAATGATTTGCTCGACGCAGCCCAGCGTGAACGGGTCCGCGTCCGCGTGCAAGCGTGGCTTGATCGATATCTCCGGCGACGGCTGTCGAAGCTTTATCGGCTGCAATCTGCTTCCATAAGTGGCGCCGCCCGCGGCCTCGTTTTCCAGCTCGTCGAGCGGCTGGGCTCAGCACCGCGCGCTGCCGCTCGGGCGCAAGTCGACGCCCTGCATGATCACGACAGGAGATTGCTCTCCAGGTTGGGTTTGCGCCTCGGCGCCCACACGATATTTGTGACCGGCCTCCTGCGGCCCGACGCCATTCGCTTGAGGGCGCTTCTATGGTCGGCGCATTTCGCGCGCACGGCTGTCGAAATACCATCGGAAGGGTCGCCAGTTTTACAGCTGGCTCGAGGCGACCTACGCTGCCTACCCTACATAGGCTATCGCAGATTTGGCAAAGTTGGTCTGAGAATAGACCATGTTGAGAAACTCTCTACGCTGGCACGAAAGAAGGCGAGGCAGGGGCCGTTCCTGGCGACGCCGGAACTCGTGACAGCAGCCGGCTGTGATGGCGATGACTTGCTTGCGGTCATGTCGGGCCTCGGGTTTCGCGCCGCCGCCGAGGATATGGGAATCGTTTTCTCGCCAGTGCGAAAGCGCCGTGCACGCCGACCTCCTAAGGCTGCGCGAAAGAGCACGAGATCGTCGCCTCAACTTGCCGACTCGCCGTTTGCAAAACTTCGCGAGTTGGACGGTGTGAAGTGAACGAGCCGAGCCCCAAGCTGCGGCTCGACAAATGGCTTTGGCATGCGAGGTTCTTTAGGAGCCGCACACTTGCCGCGCACGCCGTCAGCGAGGGGAAGGTGCGTGTCAATCGCCAGGTCGTCGATAAGTCGCACGCGTCTGTGCGGCCTGGTGACGTCCTGACCTTCGCGCTGGGCCGTCACGTTAGGGTCATCGAGGTCTTGCTGCTGGGTGCGCGACGCGGGCCGGCGGCAGAAGCGCGCACGCTTTATCGTGACCTCGATCCACCGACACGGCTTGCCGCCACGCCGCCGCTGTCGGGAGCACGCGCCAGGGGCAGCGGACGCCCGACCAAGACCGAACGCCGCGCAGTGGATCGGCTGAAATCTGTCTAGCGGAAGTTGGCCGCATGAAGACAAGGTTGGAGCCTTGGCAAGTTTATTCGCGATCGGCAGCTTGCGGAGCGCCGACGGCGTGTGGTAGCGAGCCTCATGATTTCGCGATTAATGCAACTGCTCGAAGGTCGCCGCGAATCCCGCGATCTGAAGGCGCCGTCGGAGGGCGGATCCGAACTTCGCTTTGCCGCCGCCGCGCTGATGATCGAAGCGGCGCGACTCGACGGTCAGATCGACGACCGGGAACGTGAGCGCATCGTCTCTATCATGGTGCGGCAATTTTCATTGGCTGAGCACGAGGCAGCGGCTTTGCTCGATGATGCTGAACGCGATACGGAAAACGCGCACGACCTATACGGGTTTACCAGCGTGATACGTCGGCATTTCGATCATGACGAGCGAGTTGCGATGGTCGGGTTGCTTTGGGAAATATGCTATGCGGACGGCGAATTACACGACTTTGAAGGAAACCTGTTGCGCCGCCTTGCCGGGCTATTATATGTCACGGATCAGGAGAGCGGCGATCAGCGTCGGCGGGCATTGGCCCGGCTTGAGAATTGATGCTGCCCTGACGAACATCTGCGAACCGCGTGTCGACGACGCGCGTAATGGGGAGTTAGTCGGGTAAGGATTTGGATGATATGGAGAGCATCACATGACGTATGTGGTCAATGAGAATTGCATCAAGTGCAAGTTGATGGATTGTATCGAGGTCTGTCCGGTCGACTGCTTCTACGAAGGCGAGAACATGTTGGTAATCCATCCGGAGGAGTGCATTGACTGCGGTGTGTGTGAGCCGGAATGTCCGATCGAAGCAATTCTGCCGGATAGCGACCTCAAGTCTGAGCCTTGGGTCGAACTGAACCGCGACTACGCAGAGAAATGGCCGAACATAACGCGGAAAGGCGAACCGCCCGCGGACAGCGACGAATATCGAGATATTGCCGACAAGTTTGAGAAGTATTTCAGCCCAAATCCTGGAAAAGGTTAGCATGGGCCGGGCGCGCAAGTGTTCCTAGACATGGCGCGGCGCTGGGTTCCCCGATCATCGGTGCGCCAACGCCTGCTGTAATTTGTCGTAAATTTGTGCTATAAAACTAGGCGATCGTCGGGTTGTTGGCGATCATTCGCCCGGTTCGGGTCGTACCGGACCAAACCGATCGACGAGCAAGGCGACCGCGGGGCACTTTGGCTTGGATGCAGGGGTGCCGGGTGTAAGTTTTGCGTTTCGTAGGGCTTTCAGAGGGACCGCGTGCCGTGCGGGATCCATGCCCGATGTCGGCGGGCCAACTGGCAAACCATGTCACCTATCACAGGGATCGAGAGCTAAATCGAATGGCAACAAATAGTGAGTATGGAACTGGCGACTGGGTTGTTTATCCGACCCATGGCGTCGGAAGAGTCACCGGTATCGAGAAACGGGAAATCGCAGGCTGCGCGCTGGAATTGATCGTCATTGCGTTCGACAAGGATCGCATGACACTGCGTGTACCGATAACCAAGGCCGAGATGTCGGGGCTGCGCAAGCTGTCGACGCGCGACGAAATGAAAACGGCGTTGAAGACGCTAAAGGGTCGCAGCCGCGTGCGGCGCACCATGTGGAGCCGCCGTGCGCAGGAATACGAGGCTAAGATCAATTCGGGTGATCCGGTCTCGATCGCGGAGGTTGTCCGTGATTTGCACCGTAACGCGGGTCAGCCTGATCAGTCGTATAGCGAGCGGCAAATCTATCAGGCGGCGCTTGACCGGCTGTCGCGTGAACTTGCGGCGGTCGAGGATATCGACGAGGAAGCGGCAACGCATCGCCTTGAGGAGATGCTGCAGGCGGCCTGAGTGGAGCGCAGGTTCGCCTCGAGGAGACGTGGCAGACTTCAGCCACGCGTCTACCTTTAAATCGGTTGAGGCAACTCGACTGTTGACGCAATTAGGCGGATGCAAGGTCTCGCCAGCGCTCGATACCGGGCGGTGGCATCGCCGCTTCACAGGTGCGGTATGGTAGGGTTGCGGGTAAGCGAGATGTTAATCCACCCTTGCAGAGATTCAGGCAGTCAACATGTCTGAAGGCAATCGGTTCATGATGTTGCGGCAAGCGCGTCGTATTTGGGCGATTGGATCGATTCACGGCGAGGCTGCAGTTCTTGAAGAACTCCACGCCGGTTTGGCGAGTCGACTTGAAGACGGAGACCGGCTGGTCTATCTCGGAAATTATCTCGGATATGCTCCTCAGGTACGTGAGACGATAGAGGAACTTCTCGCATTCAGGAGCGCCTTTCTCGCCCTGCCGCCGTACGCTGATCCCGATGACATTGTGTATCTTCGCGGCAGCCAGGAAGAAATCTGGCAAAAGATACTGCAACTGCAATTCGCACAGAATCCGTCAGAGGTTCTGCAGTGGATGCTCAGCCACGGCGGCGAAGCGACGTTGCGCGCATACGGTGGCACACCCGAGCTCGGATTTGAATGTGCCAGTGAGGGCGCTTTGGCTTTGACGCACTGGACGAACGAACTGCGCGACAGGCTACGTGCACTGCCGGGCCACGAGACGCTCCTCAACTCCCTGCGTCGCGCCGCATTGACCGAAAACCGCGCTCTGCTGTTCGTAAACACCGGGATAGACGTGACCCGGACGCTCGACGAGCAGACGGACAGCTTTTGGTGGGCCAGCCGTAGTTTCAAGGCAGTCGAACAACCGTTCGACGGATTCCGACGCATCGTTCGCGGCTTCGATCCGGAGCATGGTGGGTTCGAGGAACGTCAACACACGATTACCGTGGATAGTGGCTGCGGGTTTGGCGGTAAACTGACGGCAGTCTGCTTGTCATCCGATGGCGAGCTGCTCGACCGCCTCGACTTCTGACGCCAGCGGTGCAACCGCAGCGACAGCCACCGGCAAAACCAAGTAGTACAATCAGGTATTATGTAAGATTCTTGCGTGGGCAACGGCGGCAGCGCAATTTCTGGCGGAAGAACACCAGAAATCAACGAAGAATGTGCTTGTTCGATCCCAATTCCACATATTCTGTTCACGATATTCTGACCGCTTGTGTTGTCAAAGACCTATTGTGCATGGGTGATATGTGCCAATTTCCGAGTATAATTCTAAAGTATAGAGAACTGATACTCGAGGTGCTGGTCGCGTGGCCCATATCGACGATACGGAAACTCAGCGCGCCAACTTGAACTTCATTAGGTCGTCTATGCGTGAGCCGTTGCTGTCGCGCGATGTCGAATTCGGTTTGGCGCGTCGCTGGCGCGAGGATGGCGACGACAAGGCGCTACATCGCCTGGTCCGTGCGTACTCCCGACTTGTCATCAGTATTGCAACACGGTTTCGCAACTATGGTCTGCCGGTCGGCGATCTAGTCCAGGAAGGTAACGTTGGGCTTATGCAGGCGGCTGCACGATTTGATCCAGGTCGGGAGGTACGCTTCTCGACATACGCCACTTGGTGGATCAGATCGGCGATGCAGGACTATATACTTCGCAACTGGTCGATCGTACGGACGGGCACGACGGCAGCGCAGAAGACGCTCTTCTTTAATTTTCGGCGGCTGCGCGCGCGGATTGACAAGGAATTCCGTAGCCAATTGAGCGACGAGGGTCGCCGTTTCGTGGCGTCGGAGCTAAAGGTCGGCACCGATGCCGTTGCCTCTATGGAAATGAGACTGAATTCGGCAGACCAATCCCTGAACACGCCAATTGCCGATGGCTCGGAGGACACTTGGCAGGACTTCCTTGCGGATTCCCGCCCGAGTCCTGAGGATGCGGTGATGGACATGCGCGACAGTATGTCTCGTAAGCGCTGGCTGGCGGAGGCCGTCCGCGAGTTGGGTCCGCGCGAACAGATTATCATTCGCCGCCGGCGTTTGAGGGAGAACGGAGCGACTCTTGAAGAGCTGGGGCGCGAGCTCGGTGTCAGTAAGGAGCGCGTGCGTCAGTTGGAGCATCGAGCACTGCTCAAATTGCGCGATCTCATGCAAGAAAAGACCGACGTTCCCGGAGACCTGTTGATCGATGCCTAGCTGCGCGGCTTACCGCGTGATCAGTTTTATCTTCTCACCCGGCTTGAGTTCGACGGCCTCCTGTGTGTCGTAGAGGCCGTTAAGAATTGCAAACTGCTCCCAATGAAGTTCTGGGACTGCCATCTTGCCAACTAGGTCCGAAAGGGAGTCGCCGGCTTGGATATCGATGACACGCAGCCGTCTCGGCTTTAGCCGGGCGGCTTCGCTTGCTCCGAGCCGCCGGAAACTAAGGATAGAATCCCGCAACGCCTTTGCGAATGCGTCGCTATGTTCTGCCGGCGCGAAGGTTAGAAAACGGTAGATATTTTCCTGGTCGAAGCGAATCGCGACCAGGCGGAACTCCAAAGTACCGCGTTCGGTATCGCGTTGTGACCAGCCGATCGCGGCGTCCATACCATTTATTTCAGTCGAATGACTTTCCTCCAGAGGGAGGTCCCGCGCCCATAGAGTGGTTAGGTAATCGAGCATGGTGCCGGCGAATTTCACCCGCGCCGCCTCGAAGATGATTGAGGTGTCGCGCGGACCGGAAACCGTGACCTGATCGCGTGTCGCGCTAATTACAAATCCTTCGGGAACGTCAAACGCAATTCGTCTATGCGGATTGGCGAACTGCCGCCCTGTGACGAATCCGACATCAGGTCGGTTGCCATAAAGCAGCCCGTCGACGGCGGCCAAATATGCGCCATTGTCCGAGCGCGATACGCTGGCGCGGTTTTGCAGTGTGACAATTGTCACCTGTTCAAGCCGTTCGGCGGTCAGGGGATGAGTAGACATGTGGTTCGGTCGCTGTCCGTCGGAGGGTGTAACCGCTATGCTCGATCTCGTCGCTCCATGCGCCAACAACGTGCGCAGCAGACTCTTCATCGCATCGGCCGGATAGCCTGCTCGTGTAAGATAACGGACCGCCAGTTTGTCGGCCTCGAACTCCTGTTCGCGGGAGAAACGCCGCAGGTGAAGCGCCTCGTCGCGAAGGCTGAAACGTTTAAGCAGGGCACTGTCCGGGTCGCAATGCAGTCGTTTGCAGAGTTCAGCCTGAGCGACGCTAAGCGTGACACGCTGCGCTGTATGCCGAGCATTGATATGGCCTAACTCGTGCCCCAGAACGCTTGCCAACTGGGCTTCGTTTACCGGTAACGCCAACAAGCCGCGCGTCACGTAGACGTAGCCCCCGGGTGCGGCAAATGCGTTGACGATGGGTGAATCGAGAATCGTGAACTTGTACCCCAGCGCGGGTAGTTCGGTATGGGCCGCGAGTCGCTGGCCAACCGAATCGAGGTAGGCCGCAAGTTTGGCATCGTCGTAGATGCCACCGAATCCCAATGTGATCTGTGAATGAGCGCGTTCGCCGATGGCCTTTTCTTCAGCCTCGGAGACAAGCATGAAATCAATTTCGCCGGTTGCCGGGTTGACCGCACAGCCAGCGGCGAACAGTGCTGTTGCCAGCAGCGCCGAGCGCAAGGAGTGCGTCAAGGTGAAGTGGTGCATGGGTACTTTCTATCGCGGCCGGCCTTGCACGAGCATGATATGGCCTTCCCTACAATCCTATCATGCGTTGGTCGCGAGCGGTTGCCCGGCCTCGCCCTACTGAGTGATCAGTTTGACGGCCTCTCCGACAAATGGCGACTTGCCTTCGGACAAGCCATTCAGAACTTCGAACCGTTCGCGCTGAAGATCGGGAAAAGCCATTCGCCCGGCCAACACTTCCACCGTGTCGCCAACGCCGATTTGCACGATGCTTATGCTTTTCTCGGAGAGCGCCGCCGCCTCTGCCGCGCTCAGCCGTCGAAAGCTGTAGGTCGTACGTTTGAGAGCCTCGGCGAGCGCCCGCGGTGGACGTGATGGTGTGATCAAAACAAAACGATAGATTATCCGTGGCGAAAATCGCACCGCCACGAAGCGGATCTCCACGGGTCCCTGATTCGATCGTTGCCCTATCCAGCCGGTGGCGGCTTCCATGCCATTGATGAAAATTGTCTCAAGGTTGTTGACGCGCGCGTTCGAGATCCAGGTTCGATCCAGGTATGCCGCCATCTCACCGACAAAGTTCTCAGGCGCCCGGTCAAAAATGATGGTCGTGCGCCTGCTTTCGGCGCGCGCGACCACACGTGCGGGTTGATTGGAGAGCACGAATCCCTTCGGCACCAGAAATTCGAAGCGCAGTTCGCGATGCGCAAACCGCTGGCCGAGGATAAATCCCTCGTCGGCAGAGCTGCCATAGGTCATGCCATCGATGACAGTCAAATGCTCGTGGCGCCCTGCATACGGGTTGGCGACTGTGGCAGCGTTGGCCGCGAGGATTGCGCGTTCGGTGCGTTCAAGCGTGCGTGGATGGGTTGCCGTTATGTCAAACTCGTCCACCGAATCAGGGGCTCGGCCGGCCAGCTTTGCCTGTAGTCTGCTATGGGCGCGCAGTTTTGTAAGAAACTCCGACGCCGCCTGCGGATCGTATCCCGCGCGCGCAAGGTAGCGCACGCCTAGCATATCCGCTTCAAACTCCTGCTCGCGCGAAAACGCGGTTAAATAGAGGCCGGCTAGGCGCCCCGCTATATCGCTTAAACTAGGTGTATTCGCGACCTGACCGAGGATCGTGAGGCCAAGTTGCGCCAGGGTTGCCTGGCTTAGGCGCTGTGCGCTGTGACGTGCGACTGCATGCCCCAATTCGTGGCCGATAACCGAAGCCAGTTGGGCTTCGGAGTCTGCAAGCGCGATCAGGCCGCGGCTCACATAAACGAACCCGCCGGGCGTCGTAAATGCGTTGACGATTGGACTGTCGAGTACGGTGAAGGTGAAGGCAATGTCCGGCCGCTCACTCGCTGCCGCCAACCTGCCGCCGATGACAGCGACATAGGCGGAGACATCGACATCCTCGTAGACGCCGCCGAACTCCTTGACGATCTTCGGATGCTCGCGCTGCCCGATAGATCGCTCCCTGCCTTCCGAGACGACCATAAGGTCGGAGCGGCCTGTGGCCGGGTTGACGGCGCACCCTGCGATCGACACGAAGGCGCCACACAAACAGGCAATAGCGGAGAGCCGTAAGATCTTCGACGGTTTCACTATTCAAGCAGCTCGATCTGCTCGGGATGGGTCGATTCGATTGCAGGGCCGTTGAACCATCGAATCCAGCCGCGCACACGCACCCTGCGACCTTCGAGCGTCGCCGGGTCTAAGCCCGCACGTAGAAACTCCTTGAGGTTTCCCCGTCGCACGCTGATCGTGAAGTCGTGGCGCCAGTCCTCTTCGAAATTTACATAGGTCCATCCGCGAATGGAAGAAACGGCGTGGATGCGTCCTTCGACCAGCTGAAAGCTATCCGTGTAGCGGGGCGTCTCGCGGTGGTCGCGAACGCTGTAGTAGGGGTGGGCCCAGATACCGCGCCGCGCCGCGCGCGCTTGACGTTCAATTGCCAGCATCTCGGCAATCAGCGAACGGTTGTCCGAAAAACTATAAACCCGGGCCATTCCGCGTTGCAGCATGGCCCCTTGAATCCAGGAGCCGCTTTCGTCGTAGAGATGCGCAAGGATGCGGCCGTGGCGGTCCATGCGCCGCCCGCCAAATACCAGAGACAAGGTTTTTCCCAATGTGATTTCCCGCAACGCAGCGGCGGCATCCTCGGACAGTGGCCAGGCCGCGAAATCCGGCCTGCCGAGTGGCAACTTTGGCGCCTGAAGGCCGACAAGTCTTACCTGTTGGCCGGTATCAAGGACGAGCGTATCTCCATCTACAATCTCGATAGCCCTCGCGGAGTCGCCGGCGACCAGTTGCTCGCCCATGCCAGTTGTCGTCGCCGCAATAAGCGCGAGGGAAGCGAAGAGTGAGGTGCGCCAAGCTATGCGTCCAGACATGCTGACATATTGCGCCTCTCGGGTAGGCGACGTCATCATCTGCGGTTTCTCTCAGAGCCGCTTTACAACATCCAGCTCAAACGCGATAGATAGCCCGCTCCCCTATTCCTTGTAGGATTAGGCCCGACGATTCTGAACCATCCATTCTTGAGCTATCTATGAGTACCGACGATCTCTTCCCTGCCATTGAGCCGTTTGAAACCGGCCAGCTTGCTGTCGACAGCCGTCACACGCTGTATTGGGAACAGTCGGGCGACCCGACCGGCACCGCCGTTCTGTTTCTTCACGGCGGGCCTGGCGCAGGCGCGACTTCACAGCATCGCCGATTTTTTGATCCGGCAGGCTACAGGATTGTCATTTTCGATCAGCGCGGCGCCGGGCGCTCGACGCCGCTTGGCGAGCTTGTCGACAATACGACTGCGCATCTAATCGACGATATGGAGGTGCTTCGCCGGCATCTCGGGATAGAACGTTGGATGCTGTTCGGCGGGTCTTGGGGTTCAAGCCTGGCCCTCGCATATGCCGAACAGTATCCGAAACGATGTATCGGTCTCGTTCTGCGCGGCATATTTCTCTGCCGGCACAATGAGGTCGACTGGTTTCTCAACGGCATGTGTCGGTTTTTCCCCGAAGCCTGGCGCGAATTCGTCGAATATCTACCAACGGATGAGAGATCTGAGCTGTTAGGCAACTACTACCGTCGGCTGATCGATCCGGATCCCGACGTGCACATGCCTGCAGCACGGTCTTGGTCGCGCTACGAAGGATCGTGCTCGACGCTACTCCCTAGCGCCGAAACCGTGGCGGCATTGAGCGAGCCGAAGGCCGCTCTCGGCCTTTCCCGGATCGAGGCCCATTATTTCGCCAACAATCTGTTTCTCGAGGAAGGCGCGTTGCTTGCTTGCGCCGGGAAGCTCGCGGCGATACCAGGCGTGATCGTCCAGGGGCGCTACGATATGGTGTGCCCGATAGCCTCCGCGGCGGAACTGGCAGACGCTTGGCCGACAGCCGACTTTCAAATCGTACCCGATGCCGGTCACTCAGCCATGGAACCTGGAATTCGCAAGGCATTGGTGCAGGCAACCGAGCGTATGAAAGGGCTCGTATAGGTATCTCCGAAGTTATTGCCATGGCCCGCTGATCGCCTATGATGCTGCGCGGGTCCATCAGGTAGGGGAGTCCGTCGGCGTGTTTGTTCGTTTGCGAAACGGTAAGAGTCGGAGGATTTCGGTCCCCGCGCTCGCCATTCTTACAGCCGGTCTGTTCGGTCTGTTGGCGCAGCCGGCCCATGCCGATGACCCGGCCTTTCTCGCCTTTGGCGCCGGATATTTCGACATCAACGACAATAAGGAGGCCGCGGAATTCCGTATCGAATATCGCGGTGGCCAACGATTTTGGATCTTCAAGCCGATGGTCGGCGGCATGGCGACGAGCGACGCCGCGATCTACGGTTACGCGGGCGTTAACGTCGACCTCTTCTTTGGCCGGCGGGTCGTGTTGATGCCGAACTTTGCGGCCGGCTTCTATCACGATGGCGACGGCAAGGATTTGGGCCACTCCACGGAGTTCCGCTCCGGCCTCGAGCTTGCCTATCGGTTTGACAACCGATCACGGCTCGGTCTCGCATTCCATCATATTTCCAACGCCAGCCTGGACGACAACAATCCAGGAACGGAGATTCTGGCGATCGTCTACTCGCTGCCGCTCAGTAAGTGACGCGTCAACGGCATGACGTCATGCTCTGGGGTCCCTACAGCCCGCTTGGCAACTTGTTCGTCGTGTTATGATGCGTGGCACTCGCCGCTGTTTGCGCCCGTAGCTCAGTCGGATAGAGCACAGGATTCCTAATCCTGGGGTCGTGGGTTCGAATCCCGCCGGGCGCGCCACAGCTGCCGCGAGCGACACAAGGACCAATCCTTTTGGTGTGTCCGCTACCGCCGCACCGGCAACATCGGAGAGTTGTCCGAATAGAGTGGTCGAAAGTGGATCATTGGGCTATGGCACCGCAGACGCTTGGTTCTGCCGAGGGCCGATATTGAGTATAATTGGACGACAAACCACATTCTAAAACCGTCCGCTTCCAGTAAGAAAGGGGAAGAAGACATGACCAAGGCGAAGGCCCGCCTGCGGGCAAAGGCGAAGGCGGCGCAGAAGATCAAAAAGCGAGAAGCCAACGCCGACCAGCCCGGCCCAAAGATTCGGCTGGGGCAGTTCGATCCGGGACCGGGTTTGATAAAGGGCCCAATCAGGAATGCCAACGTCAAGAATTTCGCCGCGGCCAAACGGGGGGCTGCGCGGTCGCGATAGGCTGTGCCATCGAACCTCCTTCATAAGGCCCTTGTCGCGTTGAGCGCGATCGTTCCAGGCCTTGCCAGGCAGTGTCGCTACTGACCGCCGATTACTCTAGGCGGTCAGTCGCGGTATTCGAAGAATTGCGCTGACGCGATGCCGCTTAGCGAGCGCCATTCAGTCGAGAACCGATCCTACGTAGGAAGGTTGCCATCACCAGCATGGCAACTCCCGACAAGACACACGCGGCAGCCACCAACCAAAGCAAGATCACAGGCCAGATGACGATCAGCACCCCTATGGCTACGAGCACGAGTCCGGGAAGCATCTGCAGCATCCCGGAAAACGGCTTGCCCATAATGCCCTTGCAGGTTTCCGCCATCGGGCACATCGGCATCGACTCCGTCTTTTCGATCATCCGTTTCTCCAGTTTCCGCGCAAGTTAGTTCGCCTAGGCTGCCTCCTCCATGGATTCACCCAACAACTTTCGTGATTTTTTGCGAATGGCCATCTCGGCACCATGGTTTACCATCAAGCCGACCTTGACCGCTTCGGCAACTTCCTCACGGGGAACTCCCAGCTCATCGCACTTCGCCAAGTGGTAGTCCATACATGGATGGCAATTGGCCGCTGCCGCCGCACCCATAGCCACCAATTCCTTCGTGAGTTCATCCATCTTTCGCTCCTGATATGTATGGTTGATCCCCTAAGAAGGCACATTTCCGCTGATCGCGCATTGACCTAGGTTTTCCTGTCCGAAGATTTCTCAAACACGCGGGATCGCTGCCATATTGCATTCGTGGATCGTTGTGTCTCCGATCCATAGGCCCAGGCCGTCGGAATTCCTGCAACGGGTGGACTGTCTCTATCCCGCCAGTGCGACGCATTCGATCTCAAACTTGGCGGCAAGCGCCAGCTCGGCTACCGCGACCGTAGAGCGGGCCGGTCTGTGGCTGCCAAAGAAGGCGCTGTAGACTTCGTTCATTAGTTCGAAATCGGCCATGTCGGTCAGGAACACCAAGCACTTGGCTACCTGCTCGAGCGAGCTGCCTGCAGCTTCGAGCGAGGCACGCATATGTTGCAGGGCTTGCTCGGCCTCAGCGGCGACACCACCTTCGACGACCTTTTGTTGGCCATGTGGATGGCCGATGCAGCCGGAGACAAAAATCATATCACCGGCCCGGATCGCCGAGCAGAACGGTAGGCTGGCCGGCACTCTGCCGGTGTTGAAGACTTCGAGTTTCGTAGTTGTCATTTCTCTGTTCCTTCTGTTGAGCGCTCTATCCGCGACCAAATCCCAGATCCCAGGAAATCGGAGACGGTCTCAGCGCTGACGCAGATCCCAACGACGTACTGGGCCTCTAGTCCTTGGCCGCGATAGCATCCACCTCGATCAAGAGTTCGGGCAGAGCGAGGCCATTGACGATCAGCAGCGTATTGGGTGGTACGACATCGCCGAGCGCCTTCCTCTGGACCTCACGATGCGTCAGTTTGTCCTCGGGATCGACAAGGAAGACGGTCGTCTTGACCAGATTGTCGAAGGTCATGCCGCATTCCTTCAAGATCTGTTTGAGGTTGGCGTAGACGAGCTCCGCCTGCTCCTTGAAATCCTTGCCAATGGTGCCGTCCGGATGGATTCCGGTGCGGCCGGCGAGGTGATAGAAACGGGCGCCCGGCTCGGTCTCGGCGACGTGAGAGTAGCGCCCACCGGGCGACACCACACCATCGACGTCATATCGTTTCACCATCTTTGATACTCCCCCTTATTGATGAACTTGTAACAACCGCCCGAGATTGCACGGCGGCGAAGCCGGGGGATAGTTGAAAATGCCAGAACTATCGTTGGCGCTCCGGTTGACGATACTGTACGGCAAATGGGGAGGATCGCAGGCCCAATTCGGGACCTTACCGTACCGGCGCTCGCTGGCAGTTTGGCCGGGTTTTTCTCTTCTATTCAAAGAGATGCCATCGTCAACTGCGAGATTTTGCTGCCCAAGGTCGTCGGTTCGAGTTCAGTCCGGCGCCCTGGCTGTCTATTTTTGCATGGCTGCATAAGCCACTGATTTGGGTGAAATTTCTGGACAGCTTGTTCGGAGTATTACTACCTTACCTAACGGCGTGCCGCGCCGAGATTGAGTTTTCGCGCTCTACCGCGGGCGCGGTAGCGAAGAGGTCAGGACTTGGCATCGCATACGGTTTGACTGAGTTTAGAGAACTCAATCGCTTTCCCATGAAAACAGCAGTATTGGAGGAGGGGCATGGCCAACCTTCGTATCGTCTACTGGCATGACATCCCGGCCCACGTGATTGTGACAGAAGGCAGCCAGTCTGCCAGGCGGCAGCTCGCACAGCGTTTTCAGGTCGCCATCGACGAGGCAGCCATGCGCTCGGGAGAGCAGGATATGGACGCCTACATGAAGGCGTGGCGGAAGGGTGATCCGGAACCTTGCGGCGATGATTTGGAAGCGGCTGCCGAGGACGCCGTGGCGCGCCTTGAAGCTGAGTACGACAAGGAACTTTTGAGCGGCCTGATCGCCGCGGGTGGAGCGAAGACGCCGTGAAATGGGCCGCCCCGACGGCGCACTAGGTTCACTGACAAGTGTTGCGTAGGCGGCCGAGTTGAGTGGCAGTCATGCGCCATGATGCTCGGTAACCACCGGCGCGCCGGCGCGGCAAGATGGGATGACGCGCGATGAAGCTGACCTCGACGCAGATCAAGCAGGTGGAAGATCAGATCGGAGCGAAGCCGGTCTCCGACGACGATCCAGCGGTATCGCAACTAACCGAGGCGTTCGGCGATCACACGTTCTATCTCCAGGAAGACGGCCTTCATTTGTTCATGCCACATGGGGAGCTCGAAGGTGGGGGTCAGGTGGTGAATATGGTGAGGCTGGCGCGCTGGTCGGCTGAGGACGCCGACTCGCTTGTTCCACATGCGCCTGATCCGACGGACATCTATGTAGATCTGCGACCGGGAGCAGATATAGCCGAAGCATAGGCGGCGCTCAAACGGGCGAAGATTCCGAGCATGCCTACATTGCATCGCATGTTATCTTCGCAGCGATGCGTTCGTATGCCTTCTACTTCGCCGCTGCGTTTGCCGAGATCGCCGGCAGTTTTGCGTTTTGGGCTTGGCTGCGTTTGGGCAAATCCGCTCTCTGGCTGATTCCTGGTGTAGCGTTGCTTGCGCTCTTTGCCTTCCTGTTGACGCGGGTCGATGCCGCGTTCGCCGGGCGGGCTTACGCGGCGTACGGCGGGGTTTATATCGCCTCGTCATTGACTTGGCTTTGGATATTTGAGGGTATTCGTCCGGATCGTTGGGACCTAATTGGCGCGATGGTTTGCATGCTGGGCGCTGGGCTTATCCTGTTTGGACCGAGGCAAGTGATCTAAGCCGCTGACCGGCCACAGCAGTCTTGCGTCACCCTGAGCGCTACCGACATTGTTCATCCAGCCGCAAGCCTATGGGGTGCAAAGGCGCCGCGATCGGCTATATTGACCGGCGTTGGCATCGTGGGGACGCTGTATATTGAAAGTTAAATGGGAGCGGATGGGGTCGTGATGGCAGAAGATTTTCAACATAAATACGTAGGTTTGGTGGCGGCAACGATCGGCTGCATCGTCTTCCTCCTGGGATTCGTGGGCTTGATCCTTATTTAACTGGCAACCGAAGACATGTCAGGCTGGTAACGACGACGGTCTTGGACGCCACTCAGAGAACTTGATTGGGGAGTCCAACTGCAATCGCATTGACCATGATCAAGACGCAGATGGTTGTGCTCACCGCCCGGCCAGCAACTCAAGTGGCTCTGTTTCGCGAAACGTGACCCGGTGAAGCAGCCGCTGCTCCGTTTGCATGTCATAGGCCGTGCCGGCGTGCAGAACCCGGCGGTTGTCCCACATTACCGCGTCTCCAACCTGCCATTCGTGGCGATAGCGAAAAGCTTCCGCACAAGCGTGTGCGGTCAACTCTCTGATGAAGCGCCGCCCCTTATCTTTGCTCCAGCCAACGATCCCGACGCTGACCTGGTTGCCGAAATAGAGCGCCTTGCGGCCGCTGCGCGGATGGGCACGCACCAATGGATGAATCGCCTCCCCAGCCGGCGCCTCCTGCTCTGTGGTCTGCTTGTCGGCATGCCCCTGTGCCACCAGCCAGGCTTGCACGCCGGCAACAGAATTCACCACCTCCAGTGTCTTGTACTCCGCTTTTTGAGCGTTTGTCAGGCTGTCGTAGGCGGCATACATGCAGGCAAAAAGGGTGTCGCCGCCTTGAGCCGGAACGGTGCGCGCGTAGAGCAGCGAGGCGCGCGCCGGAACCCGGCGATGGATATGGTCGCTATGCCATTCAAGCTCGCCATCCGCCTGCGCCGGTGAGAACGTCACCGGGGTTTCGCTGGTATTGCCGACGACCAGAATCTCTTCTGGTTCCGCCCGCCGTGGGACCGTTATCTGTGGTTTCGCCAATGGGCCAAACGGTTTTGAGAATGCGACTTGCTGCTCGGGTCTGATGTGCTGCTGACGAAAGATCAGCACACCATACTTTTCGAGTCCCTGCTCGATCGCAGCGATCACCTCGTCATCTGGCGCCTGCGCCAGCGAAACACCGCCGACTTCGGCGCCAATTACCGCATCGCACGGTCGGAAAGTGACGGTCATTTCAACATGCCTTCGTAGCCGGCGCACCGCGACGGCGATTTTTGCTGCCGTAGCAGACTAGCCGATATGGCCTTGCTCGAGAATTGGCTGCAAAAAGCTATTCGCGAGTCCGGAGTTTGGGCGCAATATTCATCGCGATGTTGAACGATGACAATGGCTGCGGTGTCGATTTGCGAAGTCGTGACGCGCAGATTCTTTCGCGGAGGATCTTGGACGATGGCTGAAGTGATGACATTGAGCCTTGAGGAGATTGGCTCACTTGCACAACGTGTGTTGCTCGCCAGCGGAGCAAATGACGAAACGGCGCAGGTGCTGACCGATCTCATTAGGTTGGTCGAACGAGACGGACCGCGGAGCCACGGTCTTGCGATGCTGCCGAGTTACGCGACCTCGATCCGCGATGGCTGGGCGAACGGACAGGCAGAGCCGAGGGTCGATGTTCGCGGTGGTGCGGCGCTGCATGTTGACGGCGCAAACGGTTATGCCCAAGTCGCACTTCGACGCAGCCGCGATCATGCGGTCGAAATGGCGCGTCACAGCGGCTGCGCGGTTCTAGCCTTTCGGAATGTGCATCACATCGGGCCTCTGGGACCCGATGTCGAGCCGTTTGCCGAGCAGGGTCTGTGTGCTCTCGCGTTCGTCAATTCAGCGGCTTTGCTGGTTCCCTGGCAGGGCGAGACCGCGGCCTTTGGAACCAACCCGATGGCGTTCGCCTGTCCGCGACCGAGCGGCCCGCCGATCGTTTGGGACCAGGCTTCGAGCATCTTCTCGATTGCGAGCATCGGTCAGGCGCGGGCGCAGGGCAGCGAGCTCGAAGAAGCCGCCGGCCTCGACGCCAACGGAGTCCCCAGCCGCGATCCGTCGATAATCTATGAAACGAAGAAGCTCCTGCCGTTCGCCAAGCATAAGGGATCGGCGATCGCGCTGATGGTAGAGGTTTTGGCTGCGGCGCTGACTGGTGGGAGTTTGGCCGTGCGTGATCGGCCGGCCAACGAACCGCGCTCCGCATCCAAAGACTGCGGTCAGCTCGTGATCCTGATAGATCCCGACCTTGTCGGTGGTCATGACTTTGCGTTGCGCCTTGCACCATTGCTGGAGGCCCTGGCGGACAATGGCACGGCGCGCATCCCGGGCGATGGGCGGCTTACCCGCCGTGCCCAATCCCTGACGTCGGGCGTCGAGGTAAACGCGAGCTTGCTGGTGGAGATCGAAGGCCTGACGCCGCCTGCGTAGTGCGGAACGCTAGATGATATGCCGATGATTGCTGTCGGCGCGGCAAGAGAAAGAGAGGGCGGCACGAAGCCACCTGCGGTGGGTTTCTCCTATCACCACCGATGGCATCATGCTCTGATCCGCCCGATATGCGGCCGGGCGCAAAGCCACGACGGATTATGACGATGGCGTCGTCTTGCGCCTCTCCTCCGTCCATTTCTCCACCGTCGCCCATTCGTTCGGACGGTTGAAGACGGCCTGCGCGACCCAGTGGCGCACGATCTGCCAGTCGTTGCCGACACGTCTAAATTCCGCTTGATGATCGATCAGCCGGTTCGGGCCCTTGAATGGAATCGGACCGTCCATATCCTTTCGTAGCGTATCACGTGCGTAATGGATCGTGTTGTAAGCGCGCGCCTCGGCGTGATCCTCGTTGATGACGTTGACCACCATGTTGGTCGTCACGTGGCGAATAGTGTCGCTGCCCATGGCGGCATGCAGAGCCTCTGCAATTTCTTCCCGTCCCTTTAGATCAAGCCAGGTCACGTCTTCGGTACATAGATCGAGGGCCTTTTCGAACTCTTGACTGTCAGAGTAGTGGTAGTACTGGTGCCAGACCTTCTG
>CAZCVU010000009.1:0-4195 GCA_964501745.1 uncultured Flavobacteriales bacterium
AGATCGGTTATCGCCATATCGATACGGCGGCAAACTACAGCAACGAGGCAGAGGTCGGTCAGGCGATCCGGGACTCTGGTGTACCGCGCGAGGAGATCTTTCTGACGACGAAGGTGGCGCGGGACAATCTAGCCCACGACGATCTATTGCATTCGTTCGACGCAAGCCTCCGACGGCTGGGAGTGGAGTACGTGGACCTCCTATTGATCCACTGGCCTAATGCGGAGATCCCTCTCAGCGACAGCCTGCCAGCGCTGGAGAAGGCCAAGGCGGCAGGTCGGGCTCGGGCCATTGGCGTCAGCAATTTTCCAGTCGCCCTGCTCGAGGAGTCGGTCGAGCAACAAGGGGCCACACTCTTCTGTAACCAGGTGGAGTATCATCCCTTTCTGTCACAGGTTCGTGTGCTCGATTATCTGCGGGCGCACGCCATGATGCTGACCGCCTATTGTCCGCTCGCACGTGGCGCTGTGAGCGAAGAATCGACCCTGCAGGAAATCGCACAGACGCACGGCAAGACACCGGCGCAGGTCGCGCTGCGCTGGCTTCTCGACCAGCAGAACGTTGCCGCCATTCCCAGGTCCGTGAGCAAGCGCCACGCGCAGGAGAACTTCGACATCTTCGACTTTGCGCTCAGCGCGGAGGAGACGACTCGAATCGACGGGCTCACCGGCAACCGCCGGCTCGTCAACCTTGCCATGGCGCCGAGCTGGGATGTTGCGTGAACCGGCCGTCTGGGCAACTCTGCCCGGCAATCTCAAGGGGATGGTGTATGCGCTGCTCTCGGGCATGACGTTTGCGGCGGTCAGCGGAATGGTGCGGCATGTGTCGGCCGAGGTCCATCCGTTCGAGATCGCGTTTTTCCGGTTCTTCTTCGGGTTCTTCGTGCTTCTGCCAGTGCTCATGCGCACGGGATTTGCACCGTTGAAGACCAAACGCCTGGGCATGCATATGACTAGGGTAGCGCTGGGTTCGGTGGCGACACTCGCTATCTTCTATGCCTTGAGCGTGACGCCTCTGGCGCAGGTCGCGGCGCTCAGCTTTACCATGCCGATCTTCGCAACGGTTCTCGCAATCGTCGTCTTGCGCGAGGTCGTCGGTATCAGGCGCTGGACGGCAATCATCGTCGGATTTGCCGGGACCTATGTGATTCTGCGTCCCGGCGCCGGCACGATCGAGCTCGGTGCGCTGCTGGTGCTTGGTGCATCTGTGCTTTACGGAATCATGGTCATTATCATCAAGAGCCTGACGCGTACCGACTCGCCGCTGACGCTTACCGCGTTCCAGATCTGTATGATGTCGCCGATCCTGCTGATCCCGGCTCTGTTCGTGTGGCAGTGGCCGACCTGGCCGCAGTTGGCCTGGCTCGCGGCCATCGGCGTCGTTGCCGCGATCTCGGTTTTGGTCTTTGCCATGGCGATGAAGGAAGCGGACACGGCGCCGGTAATGTCGCTGAATTTCCTACAACTACTGTGGGCTGCGCTGATCGGCTTTGTATTCTTCGCCGAGATTCCCGGTCTCTATACCTGGGTCGGTGGCGCCATGATCATCGGCTCGACCACCTATATCGCCTATCGCGAGAGGGCAAAAGGGACGACCGTGGAGGTTGTTTCCACACCGCACGTGCAGTCCTGAGCGGTGGTCCGCGAATGGGTAGATCTCGCTGCTCGGCGGCGAGCATTTCGATGCTGCCTTACGGCGATCCTGTGCAAACATTCGACATGCGTGGCATACCTAATGCGCCGACGCCCCGCCCCGTTTCCAGCAGCCAAAGATGACCGAGAATTCGACCCCGAGCGCGTCCCCATATCCGGTTCAAGGCGCCGCAAACAACGTCAAGGGCATGGCGCTTATGCTTGTCTCGACGGTGGGTTTTGCCGGAATGGTCTTGTTGGTGCGGCTAGCGTCTGCAGATCTTCACGCCTTTGAGATCGCGTTTTTTCGTAATCTTTTCGGGATGTTGGTACTTGTGCCCTGGTTTGCCAGATTTGGCTTGCGGCCATTCAAGACGCGACGCCTGGGACTGCACGTTGTGCGCAATCTGGTGCAGGTCGCGATTCTGTTGTCGTTCTTTGTCGCTCTCACAATCACACCGCTCGCGCTGGCGACAGCACTGTCGTTCATAGCGCCGGTGTTCGCGACGATTCTGGCGATCGTATTCTTTCGGGAGGTGGTGGGCGTTCGCCGCTGGACAGCTATCCTGCTCGGTTTCGTTGGCACCTACGTGATCTTGCGACCCGGCGTCATTCCCATGACCATAGGACCGCTCCTGGTCATCGTCTCGTCGTTGTTCTTCTCCGTTTCACTGACGATCATGAAACTGCTGAGCCGCACGGAGTCGACTGTAACGATTACCTGCTATTCCGCCTCATTGCTGACTGCATTCGCGTTGGTGCCGGCGGCCTTCTTCTGGCAGTGGCCGACTTGGGAGCAACTCGGTTTGCTTGTAACCCTGGGCCTTATCGCCACCTCGTCTCAGATGTTCTTTATCCAGGCAATGAAGATCGCCGACATGAACGTCGTCATGCCGGTCTTCTTCTTTCAACTGATTTGGGTTGCGCTCGTCGCATACCTCGCCTTCGGCGAGATACCTGATGTCTACACCCTGCTCGGCGGCGCCATGGTATTTGCTAGCACCTTCTACATCGCCTACCGAGAACGGACCGTTGCCGCCTCGGGCGCTCAAATGCCCGCCAAACTCTAGACGGCGCCTGCGGTCCGGCTAGCCGTTGGGATGGCTGATCCGCACTCGTTTGGCATCCGGCTCAAAACGCAGCCGTTCGATCTTCGTCAGATCCGTTCCGGTCACCCTTACGTAGCGCGCGTTGGGTGCCGGGTTGATCGAATGGATTTCGCCAATATCGTAGAGCCCCGCGTGCGCTGGGTCGAGCCGGTACTCCTTCTTGCGCTCGAGATCGGCGTGACCTTCCTGTCCGCCGTCGTCCTGTCGCGTCCACTCGGACATATCCGTAAACTCGGTCGCCTGACCGTAGATCGCCCACGACGGCCCATGATCATGGGGCGGCGATTCCTTGCGCGGCTCGTCGCCGCGAATATGCGCCAGAACGCAAAAACCCAAATCTTTATCCTCAAACAGTGTCTGCACGCCATTCTCGGCATCTGGACCGCAGTGCTCGGCGAGGAAGTCCGTGTTCGCCAAGAGTTGTTCGAGATGTTGGCGAACCTCGTCGCGGCCGGCGTGGCCCGGTTTGGAGGTCAGCGCGGTGCGTGCATCGTTAAAAAAATCTTCGAGCGTATAGGCCATGATCTGCTTCCCTGTTTATCGAGTTTTGTCTTAGTTGATCCCAGAGTACCGCAACTGCGCCGATTGTAAAACGGTCCCGCAGACATCGAGTGCCCCATGACGCGCCGTCTGACAGACGGCATCGCTCGATATACCCGCTTGGGACGATAGGATATCGTCGGTAGAAGCAGTGAGGGAGGACAGCAATGAAACTTCAGGACAAGGTGGCGGTCATAACCGGCTCCGGCTCCGGTTTTGGCGAAGCCATGGCCAAACGATTTGCGGTCGAAGGTGCTAGAGTAGTCGTCGCCGACGTCAACGACGATGGCGGTGAGCGCGTCGTGTCGGAAATTGGCGAGGCAGCCCGATTCGTGCATACCGATGTGCGCAAGGGAGCAGAGGTTGCGACCATGATCCAATCGGCGCTAGACGCGTTCGGTCGATTGGATATTCTCGTCAACAACGCCGGCTATCGCCATCAGATAGGTACCGTCGACAGTGTATCGGAAGAGGAGTTCGATCGCTGTTTCGACGTCAACGTCAAATCCATCTACCACGGCGTCGTGAGCGTCCTGCCGGTGTTTCGCGCGCAGGGCGAGGGCGTCATCCTGAACATCGCTTCGACTGGCGGTACGAGACCAAAGCCAAGCATCACCTGGTACAACGCATCGAAGGGCGCTGCCGTGATAGCTACGAAATCGCTCGCTCGCGAGCTGGCACCCGAAGGGATTCGCGTCTGCGCGATCAATCCTTCGGCGGCGCTGACCGGTATGTTGTACATGCATGCAGGCGAAGAAACTCCGGAGCGTACCGACTGGCTCCGCGACTCCGTTCCCCTCGGACGTCTCAACGAGCCGGAGTATGTTGCCAGTGCGGCTTTGTTTCTGGTTTCCGACGAAGCGTCTTTCGTGACCGGAGTCTGCCTCGATGTGGATGGAGGCCAAAGCGCGTAAT
>CAZCVU010000009.1:4295-21419 GCA_964501745.1 uncultured Flavobacteriales bacterium
ACATGATACAGACGGCAGTGGATGCCTTTGGCCGTTTGGACGTCCTTGTCAACAATGCCGGCTACCGTCACCCTGTAGGGGCGGTCGACAGCGTCTCCGAAGAGGAATACGACCGCTGTTTCGACGTCAACGTCAGATCCATCTTCCATAGTGTAAAAAGCGTGCTCCCCGTTTTCCGCTCGCAGGGCGGCGGCGTCATTCTTAATGTTGGCTCATTCGTCGCGTTGCGCCCGCAACCGACGGTGACATGGTACGGTGCCTCAAAGGCAGCGGCCGTTAATGTCACGCGATCGATCGCCCGCGAACTTGGGCCCGAAGGGATCCGTGTCTGTGCGATCAATCCATCGGCAGCCATGACCGGCATGCTCTTCATGCATGAGGGTGAAGACACGCCGGAGCGAAGGGAGCGCATTCATTCGTCCATACCGCTCGGTAGGCTGAACGAGCCCGAAGATGTGGCCAACGCGGCACTATTCATGGTGTCGGACGAGGCGTCTTTCGTGACCGGAGTCTGCCTCGATGTGGATGGAGGCCAAAGCGCGTAATTAGGTGGGAGGAATCACAGCGATGAGACTTCGCGAAAAGGTGGCGGTCATCACGGGCGCCGGCTCGGGCTTTGGTGAGGCAATGGCCAAACGCTTCGCGGCGGAAGGCGCCAAGGTGGTCGTCGCCGACATCAATGATGATGGCGGCGAACGCGTTGTCTCGGAAATCGGCGATGCGGCCCGTTTCGTTCATACCGACGTGCGCAAGGGTGCCGAGGTAGCGCACATGATACAGACGGCAGTGGATGCCTTTGGCCGTTTGGACGTCCTTGTCAACAACGCGGGCTATCGCCATCGCATCGGTACGGCCGACAGCGTCTCCGAGGAGGAATTCGATCGCTGTTTCGATGTCAACGTCAAGGGTATCTACCACGGCGTCCTGAGTGTCCTCCCGGCGTTCCGCACCCAGGGTGGCGGCGTCATCCTAAATATCGCCGCGACTGGGGGCACGCGCCCGTATCCCACCATTACTTGGTACAATGCGTCGAAGGGCGCCGCCGTGATCGCTACGAAGTCGCTGGCTCGCGAGCTGGCACCCGAAGGGATCCGTGTCTGTGCGATCAATCCCTCGGGGGCGATGACGGGCATGCTCTTCATGCACGAAGGCGAAGACACGCCAGAACGCCGTCAGCGTCTTCTCTCCACCGTTCCGCTTGGCCGGCTCAACGAGCCCGAGAACGTCGCCAACGCAGCGTTATTTCTTGTCTCGGACGAGGCATCGTTCGTGACTGGTGTCTGCCTCGATGTCGACGGCGGGCAGTGCGCGTAATCGATTGAATCTTAGCAGTAAGCCGCCTGCGAAATTGTGAAGGCCGCCCATTTCGAGCGGCCTTCTGTTGTCCGAAGTTGGCTGCAGCGGCTACTCCCTGACGCCAAAGATCTGCAATAGCCAGATGAACATCGTCACGAAACTGCCATACAGTGCGAAGGCGGCGAAGATCGACTTGCGCGTCATCGTATCGGCTGCATCGCCCTCGTAGTACATCTCCTTGATCATCTGTGTTTCGTATGCCGTCAGTCCGGCGAACACCAGCACGACGACGATCGACATCAGATAGTGAAAACCAGTGCTCTGGAAGATGAACATATTGGCCAAAATCGCGATCAGAATTCCAAACGTCGACATCACCAGGAAACGACCCATCGTCGACAGGTCACGCTTTGTCGTATAGCCGTAAAGGCTGGTGCCGGCGAAGGCGCCTGCGGTGATGAAGAACACGCGGACAATGCTTTCTCCGGTATAGAGGTAGAACATCGGTGCGATCAGCGCGCCCCACATTGCCGCGTACAGCCAATAGGCGCCATGTGCGACCGTCAGGCTGCCGGTGCTGATCAGTCGGCCGGACATCATCCCAAGGCCGATTACTCCGACGAACAAGACCCATTTGAACGGCCCCAGTGCGACCGCCGACATAATTTGCGGGTTCGACGCCACGGCCATTGCCACAATGCCGGTAAACGCCACACCCAGCGCCATGTAGTTGTAAATGCGCAACATATAGGCGCGCAGACCGACATCGATATCCGCTGCACGGTCGACGGTCGGCGTTAGTACCTGAGTACGTGGATCGATAGCCATATCCCTACCTACCTTTGGAATTGTCCAAATCCTGCACGCTATATTGAGCTTCTGGTGGCGAAAATCAAGAAAGTCGGGCCCCGTTTGCCGAGCGTTGGCAGATGTTGAGGGCCTTTTTCGCTACTCGTTGCGCAGTAGCGGGGCTGCCTTTTGGCCCAGTGCGTGCCATGTCCCAAGCAGGCCAAAGACCAAAGTGAGCAAGGTGCACAGGATGGTCGTCGCCGCAACGGCGCCAGGAATGAGCACCCAATCGGCGTCCATCACCCAGGTGATTACCGCCCATGCGGCAATACTGCCGATCACTGCAGAAATAACCGCCGTGATAAGTCCCAGCAGCAAGAACTCCATTGTGAATGCGCCCAATATATCGCGCCGGGTCGCGCCCAGGACTTTTAGGATGACGGCTTCGTAAACGCGTCGACGATGGCTGGCGGCGATCGCGCCGGCGAGCACGAGCGTTCCGGCCCCGATGGCCAAGGCTGCTATTCCCCTGACGGCAGTCCCTATCTTGGCAAGCACATTGTTGAGGTTTGTGAGCACTTCGCGCACACGGATCGCCGAAATGTTTGGGAATCGGTCGGTAATGGCTGCCTCCAGCGTCGCCTCCGACGCAGCGTCCAAATGGGTCGTCGCGATATGGCTTTGTGGCGCCGCTTCAAGCCAGCCTGGCGAAAACACAATGACGAAGTTGATTCCGAGCGTGTTCCAGTCGATTAATCGAAGGTTGGCAATCTTCGCCTCGACTTCCCGGCCGAGGACATTGATGTCCAAGGTGTCGCCAATGCCGATGCCAAAAGCACGTGCGGCTTCGGCGTCGAAGGAGATCAGCGGCGGGCCGGCATAGTCAGCGGCCCACCATTTGCCGGCAACGACCTTGCTGCCGCTTTCCGGAGGATGGCGCATCCATGTCAATCCGCGGTCACCGCGTGTAATCCAGGCATAGTCCGGCGGCGGCGTGATCTCCTCGACCGGCGTTCCGGCGATCTTCGTTATGCGGCCGCGTAGCATCGGAACGCGCCCAGTCTTTTGAACGCCCGGAAATGTGCCGACCAGCGTGTCGAAAGCGTCCACTTGGTCGGTCTGTATGTCGATGAAGTAGAAGCCGGGCGCTTCCTCCAGCAAGGTTTCGCCGACTTGGCGGGAGATATTGCCTTCGATCAAGACGACGGCGACGAGAACCGTAAGACCGAGCCCCAACGACAAGATGACACTCGCCGTCGGCGCACCCGGCCGATAGAGGTTTGCGATTGCGATTCGCAAACCGGTGTGGCGTGGCCTTGGTACAGCCCGAGCAAGCCGGATCACCAGGATGGCGGCCAGCCGGAATACCGCGAATGTTGCTGCGGTACCGGCGACAAAATAGATCGCAAACACACGCTCCTCCGCACTGGCGATGGCGAGCCCCCCTAACGACAAGATGATGAGGCCGAGCGCCAGCGCCAGCCTCGGGCTTGGCCATACTTCAAGTGGAGCAACGAGATCTCTAAACAGGCTTGCGGCGGGTACGGCCTGGGCCCGCGACAATGGCCACACCGAAAAAAGCAGTGCGACGAGAATGCCAAAGGCCAGCGCCAGCGCCAGCGGCAGCGGATAAACCCGAATATCTGCCGCAACCGGCAGATAGTTTGCAATCAAGGGCCGGGCAAGGAGTGGCGCTAAGGCGCCGACGGTCAGTCCCAGCGCGATGCCGACGAATGACAGCGCGAGGATCTGTAGCATGTAGGTGCGGAAGATCAGCCGTCGCGAGGCGCCGAGGCACTTCAGGGTGGCGATGGTCTCTGTCTTCGACTGAAGGTAGGCTTTGACTGCGTTGCCGACGCCGACACCGCCGACCAACAGCGCAGTCAAGCCGACCAGCGTCAGGAACAACGTCACACGGTCAACGAAGCGCTGAATGCCTGGCGCTGCATTGTTGAAGTTGCGGATCCGCCAGCCGGCACCTGCGAAGCGTTCGTTCAAACGCTCGACCCATTGCTCGATCGGCTCACCGACGGAGATGCGGTAGTGGTAGTGGAACAGGCTCCCGGGTTTGATCAGGCCCGTTTCGGGCATGGCCGCGAGTGGAATCATGAGGCGGGGTCCGAGAGCAAAGACCTGGGAACTTCGATCGGGTTCGCGCTCGATGATTTCGGCTAACCGGAACTGGGTATCGCCGACCCGGACGAGGTCGCCTCTGGTGAGACCGAGCCGCTCGGCAAGTCCAGCATCCGCGACGGCTGACCATACGCCATCGCGGTAGACAAGCGACTCTCTGAGCGAGCCGCCTTGCGACAACTTCATCTCGCCGAATAGTGGATAGTTTTCGTCAACCGCCTTGAGTTCTATCAGTCGGCGCGCCGTACGATCTGCGCTGCGGGCCATCGTGCGAATCTCGGCCACGGCTGAAACCTTGCCATTGGCGCGTAGCCAGTCCAGTTGCTCAGTACTCGCTGGGCGGTGGGAGAGCCGCAGGTCGACATCACCACCCAATAGTGTGCGTGCGTCGGCGTTGAGGCCTGCGATGATGGCTTGTGACACCGAGCCGACGCCGGCGATTGCGGCGACACCGAGCGCAAGGCAGGCCAGGAAGATCCTGAATCCAGCGGTCCCGGCCCTCAACTCACGTCGGCTGAGGCGCCATGCCAGCCCAACCGGGTCGCGTTGAGGATCGTTGGCGAGCGCTGTCATCAGATTATTCGCCCACGCTACCCGAAGCGATTGCCGACGGTGCTTCGGTGCGGTCGATCTGACCGTCGAGGAGATGAACGATCCGATCGCATCGCGAAGCGACGGCCTCGTCATGGGTGATCAGCAGCAGTGTTGTACCGGCCTTTTGCGATAGTTCGAACAGCAGGTCGATGACCTGTCCACCGGTCTCGCCGTCCAGGTTTCCGGTCGGCTCATCGGCAAGCAGCAATTTGGGACCGCCGGCAAAAGCCCGCGCCATGGCGACGCGCTGCTGTTCACCACCTGAAAGTTGGCCCGGGTAGTGGGTCAAGCGGTGATCCAGGCCGACAGCGGTGAGCGCGTGGGCGGCTTCCGCAAAGGCGTCCGTGCGGCCAGCGAACTCCAGGGGAATGGCAACGTTTTCAAGCGCCGTCATCGTCGGAACGAGATGAAAGGATTGGAAGACGATGCCGACATTGTATCTGCGGAACAGCGCCAGTTCGTCCTCGTCGAGGTTACCCAACTCGTTGCCGGCGACCGTCACCGTGCCTGACGTCGCGCGTTCAAGCCCAGCCACGATCATCATCATCGATGTTTTTCCAGAACCCGACGGCCCAACGACGCTGACGCGTTCACCTGCTTCGGCACGAAAGTCGATGCCACGCAGAATATTGACGGCACCAGCGTCGGTCGAAAGTGTAAGATGCAGGCTGTCGAGTTCGATCATCTGTTCTATGTCTGGACGCATACGGCGTGACCGTGTGATCAGCGGAAACGCGCGGCCGAGTGGGTTTACATCTGTGATGCGGGGTTTGGCCAGCGGGATGGTACAAAGTCGATATGGCTGCGCCGAGATTGTTTTCAACTGGCTGAGGCGCTTCTTCGCAACTATTGTCGGTGTCCTGTTCCTGCTTACGACGCCGACGGCGCAGGCGAATGACAAGCTGATTCTGGCGCTGGGTGATAGCCTGACGGCTGGCTATGGCCTGAGCAAAAACAGTGGCTTTGTCGCCCAGCTCGAATCTGGACTCGCCCGATCCGGCCTTGACGCACGGGTCATCGATGGCGGCGTTTCCGGTGATACATCTGCTGGCGGCCTTGCGCGGCTGGACTGGCTATTGGTGGAGCGGCCCGATCTGGTGATTGTCGAGCTTGGTGCCAACGACGGACTGCGTGGACTGGAGCCGTCGGCGACGATGGCAAATCTCGAAGGAATTGTAACGCGAGTGAAAGCGAGCGGCGCGAAGGTGTTGCTGGCCGGTATGCAGGCACCGCCGAACATGGGGCAGGACTATACAAGCGAATTCAATCGCATCTACGAGACGGTTGCACGCAAACACGATGCAGCGCTGTTCCCATTCTTCCTCAACCGTGTCGCAGCAAACCCGCAACTCAACCAGAGCGACGGCATCCATCCCAACGCGGAGGGCGTCGCCACGATCGTCGAGCAGATTTTGCCCCTGGTGTCGGCGCTGCTCGCTGTTGAAAGCGAATGACGTCCGCGAGCGGTTTTCGTTCTGCCCACGCCTCCCACCCGGAGTGGAGCGAGGCGGCGGCGCAAGTCGTGGCCGGGTTGGGGACTCTCGACGGCACGAACCAGCTGGGCTTTCTCTATGTCAGTGACGCCTTTGCCGCAGTGCTTGACGAAATTGCCACGTTCCTGCGCCAGAAAACCGGTGTCGCCCACTGGATCGGAACGGTCGGACTGGGAGTCTGCGGAACCGCCTGCGAATATTTTGATACCCCGGCGCTCTCTGTACTGGTGGCACCCTTCGCCGAATCGAGCTTCCGGATTTTCGGTGATGCTCGGTCGGAAGCGCTGTCCGGTATCGGTCAGGAAGCTGCATGGCCGCGCGAGCGGACGCCGCCTCTGGCCGTGGTCCATGGCGATCCGACGAACGAAGAGCTGCCCCAGCTGATCGAAGCCCTGTCCGATGCAACCGGCGGGTTCCTGGTCGGTGGACTCTCCGCCTCTAGAGGCAGTCATGCCCAACTTGCCGGCGAGGTCGTCGATGGCGGCTTGTCAGGCGTGCTGATATCGCCGGACGCAAATCCGCTGATTACCGGCTTGACCCAAGGTTGTTCGCCGATCGGCCCAAGCCATGTTGTCACCGAGGCCGAGCACAATGTTCTGATCACGCTCGATGGCAAGCCCGCGCTCGACCTGTTTCGTGACGACATTGGCGAAGAGCTGGCGCGAGACCTGCAGCGTTGCGCTGGTCTGATCTTTGTCGCTCTGCCGGTCGAAGGATCAGACACCGGCGATTATCTGGTGCGAAACCTGATCGGCATCGATCCGGAGAATGGCGTCATCGCGATCGGCGAGCATGTGGAGGCTGGCCAGAGCGTCATGTTCTGCCGCCGTGACCAGGCCAGCGCAGAGGAAGATTTGCGCCGCATGACGCGCAAACTAAACCAGCGCGCCGGCGGCGACATCAAAGGTGGGCTCTATTTTTCATGCGTTGCCCGCGGGCCCAACCAGTTCGGTCCGGACAGCCGCGAACTCGGTATCGTTGCCGAGGAGCTTGGTGAGTTCCCGTTGGCGGGATTCTTCGCGAATGGTGAAATCAGCCATAATCGGCTATATGGCTATACAGGGGTGCTTACCCTGTTCCTATAGATCGTCCCAGAGAGCTTTGATGGCGGATATGGAAAAACGGCGGCTTGGCCGCACCGATGTAATGGTGAGTGAGTTGTGCCTCGGCACCATGGTCTTCGGACAGCAGGCAGACGAGCCTACGGCCCACCGGCTGATGGATCATGCCGTTGCCAACGGCATCAACTTCATTGATACGGCGGAGAAGTACCCGGTGCCGCAGACCGCACAAACCTATGGCCGCACCGAGGAGGTCATCGGCGGATGGCTGAAGGCGCGGGGTCGGCGTGACGACATCATCCTTGCCACCAAGATTGCCGGGCGCCAGTCTCAATTATACGTCAGGCCCGATATGCAGGTTAATGGCGAAGTGCGCATTGACAAGCGCAACATCGAAGCCGCCATCGACGCATCGCTCAAACGGCTGCAGACGGAATATGTGGATCTCTATCAGCTGCACTCGCCCGACCGTAAGATACAGGCTTGGGGGCGTACGACGTTCAGTGATCCTGGAGACGCTGACGAAACCCCGATCGTGGAGCAGCTGGAGGCGCTCGATGAACTCGTCAAGGCCGGTAAGGTCCGCCACATAGGCCTTTCAAACGAGAGCGGCTGGGGCGCCATGACATTTCTCCAAACGGCCGAGCAAGAAGGTCTCCCGCGGGTCGTTTCGATCCAGAATTCATACAGCCTGCTCGACCGGCTGCTTGAGACGGACGTGGCCGAGGTGGCGCACCGGGAGGACTGTGGCATCCTTGCCTACTCGCCGCTGCGTCATGGGTTGCTTTCAGCCAAGTATGTTGGCGGTGCGCGGCCCGAGGGCACGCGGTTTTTCCTGTTTGAAGATTATTTCGCGCGGCTCTTGACGCCGAACGGCGCTGCCGCGACGGAGCGTTACGCAGCACTTGCACGGCAGCACGGTCTCGAACCGGCCGTCATGGCGATCGCCTACGCGCGTATGCGTCCTTTCGTGACGTCGGTCATCATCGGCGTCCGCACCATGGATCAGCTCGAGATGGATCTCAAGAGTGCGAGCCTCGAATTGTCGGATGAGGTGCTGGAAGGTATCGACGCTATTCACCATGAAATTGCCAACCCTTGCCCGTGATCGTCGTCGTCAAGGCTGATCTGCCATGGAGAAGCCTACATGGTTCGTCTGTTCGTCGCGCTTGCACTTCCCGATCCTGTCCGGGCCCAGTTGACGGCGATATGTGCCGGGCTTCCCAGCGCGCGATGGGTGCTGCCTGAGAACCTCCACCTGACCTTGCGGTTTATCGGCGAAACGGACCGCAGCGATATTCCCGAGATTGATGATGCGCTGTCGCACATCGCAGCCGCTCCGTTGGACGTTGCACTGGGCACGCTTGGATTCTTCGGCAGGGGCCGTGCGATTCGCGCGTTATGGATCAAGGCGGTGCGTTCGCCGGAATTGGTGGCATTGCAGGCAAAAGTCGAGTCGGCGCTGGTGCGTGCAGGTTGCGCGCCGGAAACACGCAAATTTGTTCCCCACGTTACGCTGGCGCGGTTCAAACGCGCCCAGCCAAAGGCGGTCGAGCAGTTCGTTGCCGATCATTCGATGTTCAAGCAGGATCCCTTCCCCGTTCAGGCCTTGACCCTCTATTCCAGCTTTCTCAGCCACGCAGGCGCAATCTACACGTCCGAGGTCGAGTATCCGCTCGTCGAACCAAAACCTGCTCAGTGCTAGCGTCTTGGTGGCGACGCCGTTCCTCAGGTTCCACTGATTGCAATGCTCTTGGCGATCTGCGCCAGCCAGGCGCGCGCGCCCGTCTCAATCAATTCCAGCGCATGCTCGAAGTCTCGCGCACTGCCGTAATAGGGGTCCGGCACGTCGAGGGCATCTGGGACAGCTTCCAGAAACAGCCGAAGCTTGTGCGCATAGGCAGGCGGACAGCGCCGATTGAGTTGGTTGAGATGGCCACGGTCCATTGCCAGGATCAACTCGAAGGCCGCAAAATCCTCTGGCCTAATCTGTCGTGCCGGCGTTGGCGGAACGTGTATTCCGTGGGACTTGGCAGCGGCCACCGCGCGAGCGTCCGGTCGTTCACCGACATGGTAGCCATGCAGCCCGCAGGAATCGGCACGCACGTCTTTGCCGAGCTGCATCTCCTTGGCCAGGTGATCGAACACGGCGGCGGCCGTAGGTGAACGGCAGATATTCCCGGTACACACCATCAATACGCGCATCCGTTTGCACTCATCCCTTCGCCGCTTCTTCTCACCGCTTCTTCAGGGGCACCTACTCGCTTATCATGACGTTGCTCTTTCGCGAAGCCAGTTCGCTTCCAGTGACGGTGCTTGGAGACTCACGTGACGGGCGAGCTCGATCAATTATTGACCGAAGTCCGAGCCTGTCGGATCTGCGACCAACACCTGCCCCTCGGGCCACGGCCCGTTCTGCGAGCATCCACGTCTGCAAGACTGATGATCATCGGCCAGGCGCCGGGCACAAAGGTTCATGAGTCGGGAGTTCCCTGGGACGATGCAAGCGGTAAGCGGCTGCGATCATGGCTCGACCTTGACGCGGATCAGTTCTACGACGAAAGCCGCGTGGCCATCGTGCCGATGGGGTTTTGCTACCCCGGCGTCGATGCCAAGGGCGGTGACAAACCGCCGCGATCCGAGTGCGCAGCGGCTTGGCACGGCCCACTTCTTGAGCATCTACAAGGAATTAAGCTGACGCTACTGGTCGGTAGCCATGCTCAGAAACATTATCTTGGTCGCGACATGCGGCGGACCATGACCGAGACGGTTGCCGACTGGCGGGACTATCTACCCTCTCGGCTGCCGCTGCCACATCCGAGCTGGCGCAATACGGCGTGGCTCAAGCGTAATCGGTGGTTCGAGGCTGAGCTGGTGCCGGGACTGCGCCGCCGAATAGGACGGTTGATAGGCTGACGTCGGTCAGGTATCCGCCGCCGATTACATTGTCTTCGCAGATGCCGTCTTCCTGGAACTGAGATCATTCTCGTCGCCGTCCTTGGCATCAACCACCGGTCTCTGCCTCAAGCGCCTCCATCTCCGCATCCGAGAAGCCAAAATGGTGCCCAATCTCGTGGATCAGGACATGGCGCACCAAATGATCCAGTGCCTCGCCGCTTTCGACCCAATGATCGAGTAGCGGCCGGCGGTAGAGGAAGATGATATCCACGTCCAATGGCTGGTCGGCGACACTCTTCTCGTCGAGCGGCAAGCCGTGGTACAGCCCCAACAGGTCGAATTGGCTCTCAAGCGCCAGCTCGTTGCATGTTGCCTCATCGGGAAAATCGACAACGCGAATCGCTACCCCATCCACATGTTGGCGCAACGGCGCAGGTATCTTTTTGAAGGCACCGGCGGCCAGCGTCTCGAGGTCTTCCAGCGTTGGCGGGGTCGAATAGAGCATCGTGACGAAGGATAGCGCGGCCTGTCCGCTAGAGCCATCGCATCGGCGCGGCCGCCGCGACGCCGGAACTAGGGAACGGCGCTTGCGGCTCACACACATCTGTCCAATTATGGCCGCTTGGGTTTCAATCGGGCCGGAGACTCCCGTGCTGGAGAAGTTGACGAGTGAAGCTTGCTCGTTTCATGGATTCAATTGCTTGAGGTGTGCCTGATGCGAATCGTCTGCGCCCGCATGTCACGATGCCTGATCTTTGGCTTTATGTTGATGCTGTTGACTGGACCATTGTCGTCCGACGCCTCGGCGGCTGACTTTGAAACTGGAGTTCGCGCGCTTCAAGAAGGAGATTACGCCGCTGCGCTGCGCGAGTTTCAAACCCTCGCCGATGCGGGCGTCGCCAATGCCGAGTTCATGGTCGGCGTTATGTACGAGAACGGCTACGGTGTCACGGCCGACCTGGCGCTTGCCGCCAAGTGGTACCGCCGCGCTGCCGAGCGCGGACTGGCATCCGCGCAGTATAACCTAAGCGTCTTTCACCAACTCGCGAGGGGCGTCGAACTCAACCTTTCCGAGGCGGTCAGACTGAGCCGTCTGGCGGCGGAAAAGGGTCACGCCGCGGCACAAACCAACCTCGGGGTCTTCTATATGGTCGGAGAGGGCATCGAGCGTGATCTTGTCGAGGCATGGAAATGGCTGACGATTGCGGCCCGTGCGCTGGACGGCGTGGCACTTGAGACGGCCCTTGCCAATTTGGCGCAGGTTGAACGGCAGCTTGCGCCGGCAGATCTTGCGGAGGCCAAACGTCGGGTCGCGGGCTGGCAGCCAGCGAAGCAGTAGGTACGACTGACTAAGGCGCGTCCCATGGCCGCCACCTGGGTATCCAGCGTGGCACGTTGGCCTTGTAGCGCCGATAGTCCTCGCCAAACCGCCGTTCGAGGCCCGGTTCCTCATGCAATGGGAAATATACCGCGTTGAGGAGAAAGAACAGCAGCAACCAGCCGGCCAGAGGCCACGAGCCAAAGAGAAGCGACTCGGCACCGAGCATGAGCAGCACGCTTGTGATCATGGGGTTCCGGACATGGCGGTAGGGTCCATGAACAACCAGCCTTTTCGGAGGGTCCCATGGGGCCGGCGTGCCCTTGCCGGCGGTCAGAAATAGCTTCACCGTCCAAGCGGCGAAAGCGAGGCCGGTCGCCGCCAGCACGATGCCGATCCAGAACCGAGGCTGCGCGAAACCTGCCGGTGCTATAGCCGCTGACAAGCTGGCCGACAGCCACAGTATTGCGCCGGGAACGAAGACGAGAGCCGTCCCCGGAAGGATGATGATGGCCTTGATGAGCTGCAGCTTCATTCAAGTCCTTCCGGCCTTTGCGTCGCAGCTGTGCCGCCTGCCTTCCGAGGTGTTGCTCAACGGCCCGCTACAGGCTTGCCGCCGCCTCTCCTTGTATCCCAGCCGTACCCGTCTTCTTGCGCTCGACGGTTTCACGATGCGCAATGTAGATCGCGGACGCCGCGATGACCGCACCGCCGACCCAGGTCCATAGATCCGGTGCTTCGGCGAACATGATAAAGCCGATCAACGCAGCGAACGGCAACCGCGCATAATCGAAGGGGGCGATTACCGACGCGTCGGTCGCAGCAAAAGCGCGCACCATGCAGAGATGACCGATCGTGCCGAAGGCGCCCATCGCGACGCATTTTCCAAACGCGATCCAGCTTGGCGCCTGCCACACGAATAGCGCTGGCAGTGCCGTGGCAATCGTCAGGAACAGTGCCATATAGGCGACCACGGTGATCGGCTTCTCGGTTGCGCTCAGTCGTTTGACGATCAGCATCGAGGCGGCGATGCAGACGGCGGCTGTAACCGCGAACAGGGCACCCGGTTGCAGTGCGGAGAAGCCTGGCCGCAACATGATCAGCATGCCGACGAATCCGAGCGTGACGGCGAGCCAACGTCGTGCCCGCACGACCTCACGCAAGATCACCGCACTGCCGAGCGTGGCGAACAACGGTGCGGTGAAACTGAAGGCCGTGACCTCAGCGACCGGAACGAGCGCCAACGCGCTGGTCCACAGGAGCAGACCGACGAGGGCGACGGCTCCGCGCGTCAAGTGCAGGCCAAGACGGGTCGTCCGCAGCACAGCGAGCCCGGATCCGAACAACCAGGGAACCATGAAGAGAAATCCGAACAAGCTGCGAAAGAACCCGATCTGGAAGGGATGCAGATCGGCCGCGACGTCGCGCATCAGCCCGCTCATCATGGTGAGCATGAAGCCGGCTGCCATCATCCACAACGCTCCACGGATCGGAGCGGAAGCGATGGGCCGGAGCTTATGCAGATGTGATTTCCCGTTTGCCATGATGCAGACACTACGATGCCGGGTGTGTTTTCGCCAACGTGAAGCCGTTTGGCTAATGGCTGAGCGTCGCTTCGCAGGTCGGGCGGCGGACGCTGGAGTGAGATGGCCTGGCCATGCTATCCAAGATCGAGTTCGGCAACCCACGATTTGGTGAGACGCCTGTGGACAAACCGCTTTGGCTGCCGTCGGAGGCGCAATTGCGCGACGCCAATCTTACCGCCTTTCGGGCAGCGCTCGAAAAGCGTTGGGCGGTCACGTTGCCAGACTTTGATGCGCTTCACCGATTCTCCGTAGAGGAGATGGAGAGCTTCTGGATCAGTATTTGGGAGTTCACAGGCGTCGTCGGCGACCGCCGAACAGACTCTGTGATCGTCGACGCTGACAAGATGCCGGGCGCGCGGTTCTTTCCCGATGCCGAGCTCAACTTCGCCGAGAACCTGTTGCAGGGTCACGGACCGTCGCCTGCCATCATCTTCCGCGGCGAGGATCGTGTGCGCCGCGCGGTGTCGTGGGATGACCTTCAGCAGCAGGTCTCGCGGCTTTCGCAGTGCCTGCAGGCATCAGGTATCGGCCCTGGCGATCGTTGTGCCGGGTTCGTTCCGAATATGCCGGAGGCGGTCGTGGCAATGCTCGCCTGTGCCTCGATTGGTGCGGTCTGGACATCCTGTTCGCCTGATTTCGGCACCCAAGGCATGCTCGACCGATTTGGCCAGGTCGAACCGCGCGTGCTGTTTGCTGCCGACGGATACCACTACAACGGCAAGCCGCACGACTCGTTGGCCCGGGTCGCCGAATGTATCGGCAAGCTGCCAAGCGTCGAGCGGGTCATCATCTTTCCCTATGTCAGCGACGCGCCCGATCTCTCGCAATTTGCTCAGCATTGCAACGCGATGTGCCTTGAAGATGCCCTGGCACCGTATCGGTCCGGGCCGATTGCCTATCAACGGCTGCCCTTCAATCAGCCGCTCTACATCATGTATTCGTCGGGTACGACAGGACGCCCAAAATGCATTGTCCACGGCGCGGGTGGAACGCTTTTGCAGCACTTGAAGGAGCATCGCCTGCACTGCGACGTAAGGCCCGGTGACCGCGTTTTCTATTTCACCACCTGCGGCTGGATGATGTGGAACTGGCTGGTATCCGCGCTGGCCTCGCAGGCAACTCTGTTGCTCTATGACGGCTCACCGACCTATCCGGCTGCGGAGATACTCTTCGACTTTGCCGATGAGACCGAGATGACGCTGTTTGGCACGTCCGCAAAGTATATCGATGCGATTGCCAAGGCCGGCATCAGGCCGCGAGAGACCCACGATCTAGGTTCGCTCCGCACCATCACCTCGACCGGCTCGCCACTGGTCGCCGAAGGCTTCGACTATGTTTATCGCGACGTAAAGCGCGATGTTTGTCTGTCCTCAATATCCGGTGGAACGGATATCGTCGCCTGCTTTGTCGGCGGCAATCCGACGGCCCCGGTGCGGCGTGGCGAAATCCAGGCACCCGGGCTGGGGATGGCGGTCGACGTGTTTGATGATACCGGTCACTCGCTCAGCGGCAAAAAGGGCGAACTCGTCTGTACGCAGCCGTTTCCATCGATGCCGCTCCGCTTTTGGGGTGATGAAACCGGCGCGCGCTATCATGCCGCCTACTTCGAGCGCTTCCCAAACGTCTGGTGTCACGGCGATTTCATCGAGCGGACTGAGCATGGCGGCTTCATCATCTACGGTCGTTCGGACGCCACTCTTAATCCTGGAGGGGTCCGCATCGGGACCGCGGAAATCTACCGCCAGGTCGAACGCATCGACGAGGTCCTGGAGGCAGTTGCAGTCGGCCAGGAGTGGGCCGGTGATACACGTATCGTGCTGTTTGTCGTGTTGCGTGGTGGCGTTACGTTTGACGACGCATTATGCGAGCGAATTCGCCAACGCATTCGCGAAAACTGCACACCGCGCCATGTTCCCGCCAAAGTCCTTCAGGTCGCCGATATTCCACGCACGAAGTCGGGCAAGATCACGGAACTCGCAATCCGTGACGTGATCGGCGGCAAGTCGGTCGAGAATATCGAGGCGCTCGCCAATCCTGAGGCTCTAGCTTTCTTTGCGGATTTGCCAGAGCTCGCCAAGGCGTAATTCCAAATTTGCGAGATTGGAAAGGCGGCCTTGCTCAGAATGGGCCGAACTGCCATGTTCCCGCGTCGTTTCGGTACACTCCTCTGGCATTCTCCGGCAACGAACACGCGTGTGAGGTTCAAAGCATGACGCCTGTGAATACGAAACCTGCGAACTCTGGCAGGGTGCAGCCCCACCTGCGGGAAAAGCTCCTGCAAATCAAGCCGCAGCCGATCGTGCAGATCGCCGGAATGGCGCTCGCTGACCCCGAAGTCATCCCCTTACATTTCGGCGAGTCCGACATACCCACCGCAGATTTCATTAGCAAAGCCGCCTATTACGCACTTCAGAATGGAGAGACCTTCTATACGCACCGTCGCGGCATACCGGAGTTGAGGGACAGTCTGTCGCGCTACATGTCGCGGCTCTACGCCAAGCCGATCGACGCCGAACGGATTACCGTCACGCCGTCGGCTATGCAGGCGCTGATGTTGTCGATGATGGCCGTGCTGGAGGAAGACGATAATATCGTGGTGATCGCTCCGATTTGGCCTAACGCCGAAGCTACTGTTCCGCTTGCTGGCGGCGAGTCGCGCGTCGTCAACCTGCGTAGCGGCAACGCCGGCTGGACGCTCGACCTCGACGAATTGTTCAACGCCTGCGATGCCCGCACGCGCGGAATCTTTGTCAATTCGCCGGCCAATCCGACCGGCTGGACAATCGGCCGTGAACAGCAGCAGGCGATCCTCGACTACGCCCGCGCCAACGGCTTGTGGGTCATCGCCGACGAGATTTACGCCCGCATCGTCTACGACCGGCCGGTCGCCCCCTCGTTCCTCGACATTTGTGAACCCGAGGATCCGGTGATCGTCATCAACAGCTTCTCGAAATCCTGGGCGATGACCGGCTGGCGCCTTGGCTGGCTGACAACGCCGCCGTCGCTGGGCGACTTCCTCGAAAACCTTATCGAGTATAGCTCGAGCGGCGCAGCGACGTTCGTGCAGCATGCCGGCGTTACAGCCATTGAGGAAGGTGAGCCGTTCGTCGCAAGCATGGTTGAGCGGTGCCGCACCGGCCGCGAGATTGTCGAGAGGCATTTGGCCGGATTGCCGCGCGTTCGCTACCAGTCGCCGGAGGCGGCGTTCTATACGTTCTTCTCGGTAGAGGGTATGGACGACAGCCTGGAATTTGCCAAGGAACTGGTGCGCAGTGCAAAGGTCAGTGTTGCGCCCGGCATGGCCTTCGGCCCGGCTGGCGAAGGCTGGCTCAGGGTGTGTTTCGCGAGTGCCGCGGAGTCCCTTGAGGTGGCCATGGAACGGCTTGCAAACGCGCTTTCGTGAAGCCTGCCGCGTGTCTGCTGAGCCGGACCAACTGAGCGGCACGTGCGGCGCCTGTTGCCCCTGACTTCCGGGTCCGCTTTCCATAATATCGGTTGTCGTGCGGCGACGGGCGATCATTCGGAATTGCGTCCACGGACAGAGAATCCTGGCGGGCAGGGACAAAAAGCACCGAGTCGAGATCCCTGGGAACGGGCCAAATCATGGAGAATCAGGCATAAGTCACGAAGTCGCTTGCCAACAATGCGAGGCAAGCAAAGACGCCGGCAGTTGGCACCCATATCCGCACCGTGAAACAGCCGTCAGGTGCCGCAATTGCCCGTCGTTTGAGCATCAGCAACGCCAAATTCACAAGTGCGAAGATCACAAGAGCGATCCGCGCCGTCCACTCGGCAAGACCTTCGAGTGGAAACAGTAGCGAGAGGACGAGCACAACTGCAGTGATGGTTGCGGTGGCGATCAGCGGCGTCCGGGTCAGCGCATGAATTCTCGCGAAGATCGAGGGCATGCTACCTTGCTTGGCAAGACCGTAAAGCACACGCGTGGCCATAATTAT
>CAZCVU010000010.1:0-21301 GCA_964501745.1 uncultured Flavobacteriales bacterium
CTGCCGAAGCCGGAACGGTAATCACCCAGGCGGCGGCAATCGAAACAACGAACCGGCGCCGCACCAACCGGCGTACGGAACGAAAGCCCCGGCTATTAAACGCATCATCCGAGGTCACGTTTAGCTTGTGCCCGGGGCGCAGTTTCCGTCGGTTGGGATTCTCAAGGATTTCGCGCAAAAACCCGACGCCAAAGACCGCGCCAAGGGCGACATGGGTTGAGCTTACGGGAAGGCCTAGTGTCGTGGCGATCAAAACCGTGATCGCCGCGGACAGGGCCACGCAATAGGCTCGCGGCGAATTCAAGCGCGTTATCTTCTCCCCCACGACGGCAATCAGCCTTGGCCCAAACAGGCCCAATCCAAGGGCAATGCCGAACGCCCCGACCGCCATCACCCAGAGCGGTATCGTGACCTTGCTCGCGATCACGGTCTGGTCTCCGATTGTCGATACGAGGGCAGCCAGGGGGCCAACGGCGTTGGCGACATCGTTGGCGCCATGGGCAAACGACAGCAAGGCAACTCCTGCTATCAGCGGAATATCAAACAGACTGTATATGTCTCTCTTGCGGTTCTCCAAGCGGGCGACACGCTTGGCGATGTATGGGCGCGACATGAGATATGCGACCAAGAATGAGACGCTGGAAAACAAGATGATCTCGATAGATGAAGGCTTCCATATCTTCTTCAATCCTTTCATCGCCATGTAGGCGGCAAATGCCGCGGCCATCAATGCGATGAGGATGGGCACCCATCTGTTGGCAGCCTCCAATCGGTTCTCCACGTTCAGCACACGTACTTTGATGAAGAACAGGAACGCGGCAGCGATGACAGCGCCAACCACCGGCGAAATCACCCAACTGGCAGCAATGTTCGCCACCGTTATCCAGTTGACAAGCCCGACGCCGGCTGCGGCGACCCCGGCGCCAAGGACGCCGCCAACAATCGAGTGCGTCGTCGAAACCGGGACATTTAGTGTGGTCGCCACATTGATCCACAATGCGGCTGCGAACAACGCACTCAGCATCAAATTCCTGAACTCGCCGATGCTGACTTCATTGCCGGGAGCAATGATCCCTTTGGATATGGTCCTTACGACGTCGCCGCCGGCCAGCATAGCGCCGGCAGCTTCGCATACGGCGGCAATCAGGATAGCGGCCATTACCGTCAGAACCTTGCCGCCAACTGCCGGGCCCATGTTGTTGGCAACATCATTGGCGCCGATGTTCAGCGCCATATAGCCGCCGATAACCGCACCGATAACGACAATCAGCCAGTCTTCGCCAAAAGTGCTGTGCGAACCGGCGACAAAAAGGCCGACCAATGCCAGGAATAGGATTGCCAGCCCCAGCGGAACGATAGTGCGGCGCAGGCCGTAGAACTGGGATTGGCTAAACCCGTAACGTCTCAGGTCATTGACGTAACGGGTCTCGGGAGTTTTCTTCGGTGCGGTCAAGGAATTTTACTGCCGGCTCGTGCGATTATCAGAGAAATTCAGTAGTGACAAACCGGTTACAAACATTGGCAGAGTAATCCCACACGGCGGCTAGTCTGTACAGAGCGAGTTACCAATAAATCGACGATTCGGTGGCAGTTTCTTCCGGGCGCCGACCTTTGCCAGAGGGCGCGCGGCAAAAAAAGGGGGGAGGAACCCAATTCGCACCGTATGCTCACCGCCTGCTCACTGAACCCGGACGCGTGTCCAAGAGGTGCGCGCTGGAAGATCACGCCGCGACTAGATACCTCGAGCCGAGAATTCAGCGCGGTAGGCAGTGGACGTCTCGGCACCGAAGCAACAGAACAGGACGCGTTCGAGGCAGGGCTCTGCCGACAAGACATCGAGCACCGTCGCAACGGCGATCGCTGTCGCACGTCTCAGCGGGAACCGGTAGACGCCGGTGCTGATTGCTGGAAAAGCAATCGTGCGGAGATTGTTTGCCACCGCAAGTGCGAGTGAGCTTCGGTAGCAACTTTCAAGCAAAACATTCTCGCCCTCAGCGCCACCGCGCCAGACGGGTCCGACCGTGTGAATGATATGGCAGGCGGGCAGGTTATACCCGCCGGTGAGCCTGGCTTCACCCGTCGGACAACCGCCGAGGCCGCGGCATTCCTCGAGAAGCATTGGACCGGCGGCGCGATGAATGGCGCCATCCACACCACCGCCGCCGAGAAGCGACTCGTTTGCGGCATTGACCACCGCATCGACGTCAAGGCCGGTGATATCTTCCTCGACTACTGCCAGCCGACCTTCCAGACCGAGGCTCATTTCACGCTCAGCACGGATTCATGGCCTGCAGTAGCCAACATGGGAATCGGGCTTGCACATGTAGGAGACTATCCTGACAATCCATAGTCGAAGTTCATGGCCAAATAGCAAATGAGTGTATCCGATGCTGCGCGCACCCCAGTCAACCAAGTCTCTGTGCCTGACTAACCCCGCTATTCGGGCCCTTCTCTTGGTCCTTATCCTTCTCTTCGGCACGACTGCGCGAGCCCAGGAACCGCAGCATGGGATCGCGATGCACGGCGATCCGAAATATGGACCCAAGTTCGCCCATCTCGACTATGTCAACCCCGACGCGCCAAAGGGAGGACTTTTCAGGTTCGGTGCTACTGGAAGTTTCGACAGCCTAAATCCATTCATTATCAAGGGCTCGCCCGCCCCCGGCCGACATCTGGTCTTTGAAAGCCTGCTCAAACGCAACTGGGACGAAGCGTTCTCGCTGTACGGTCTGATTGCCGAGAGCGTCCAGGTTCCTCAAGACCGCTCATGGGTGATCTTCACGTTGCGACCCGAGGCAAGGTTTCATGATGGCTCGCCGATCACCGTGGAGGACGTGATCTTTTCGATCGAGACGCTTCGCGAGAAGGGACGCCCCAACCATCGACAGTATTACTCGAAGGTCGCAAAGGTCGAGCGTCCCGGACCGCGGCAAGTCAAATTTACATTCGGCGAGGAGCACGACCGCGAATTGGCGCTCATCATGGGACTTATGCCGATACTCTCGAAAGCCTATTACACCAACACCGACATCACGAAGACCACACTTGAGCCGCCGATGGGCAGCGGACCTTATCGGATTGGCCGCGTCGACCCGGGCCGCTCGATCTCCTACGTCCGTGTCGCGGACTACTGGGGACGCAATCTGCCCATTAACCGCGGACAGAATAATTTTGACGAGATCCGCTACGACTACTTTCGCGACTCCAACGTCGCCTACGAAGCCTTCAACGCCGGTGAATATGACATTCGCCGGGAGACTGACCCGACACGCTGGGAAAACGTAGCCGAACTTCCAGCCATCAAGCAGGGCAAAGTGACGACGGCCGAACTCGGGAACGGCCGGCCGGCCGGCATGCACGCCCTAGCTATCAACACCAGACGCGTGAGTTTTCAGAACCGCAAAGTGCGCCAGGCGCTTGCCTACGCCTTCGATTTTGAGTGGACGAACAAGACGCTATTTCACGGCGCCTACAAGCGCACAGACAGCTTCTTCGTAAATTCGGAGCTGGCGGCAACCGGATTGCCTGGCCCGCTGGAACTTGCGGTCCTTCAGCCGTTTCGCGATCAGATACCCAACGAGGTCTTCACAAAGATCTACACGCCGCCCAGCAGCGACGGGTCAGGCAACATTCGCCGCAACCTGCAGGTCGCACGCGGCCTCCTGGCCGAAGCCGGCTGGAAGATCGTCGACAAGCGGCTGGTTCACGGCCAAACAGGCAAACCATTGAGCTTCGAGATCCTCCTCGTCAGCTCCAGCAATGAGCGCGTTGTGTTGCCGTTCGTTCGCAATCTTGAGCGTCTGGGCATTGCCGCACGGGTTCGCACCGTCGACAGTGCACAGTACCAGGCACGTGTTGAAGACTATGATTTCGACATGGTTGTTCGCACCTGGCGCGTAAGTTTATCGCCCGGTAACGAGCAGAGCTTCTACTGGGGTTCGAATTCTGCGGATACGCCCGGCACCCGCAACCTGCCTGGCGTCAAAGACCCGGTTGTCGATGCGATCATCGAACAGATCGTGGCGGCACCCGACCGCAGATCCCTGATCGCCGGAACTCGGGCGCTCGATCGCGTGCTTCTCTGGGGCCACTACGTGATTCCGCTCTTCTACCGGCCGACGGACTGGGTCGCCTACCGGGCAACCCTTAGTCGTCCGGAGGTCACACCGATCTATGGCTACGTGACCGAAGCCTGGTGGTCCGAAGAATAGACCCGCAGCGCAGGCGGCCCGGGCCTGCCTGCTCGGTCAGCCGACCTTCTCTTTGACGAGTTCCGCCATGTTCGCTTCGGGTCGCGCACCTGGGTGGCCGATCACTTCGGCTGCGGCGATGCCGGCAATGCGGCCGCAGGTCGCGAGCGGCAAGCTACGCGAATAGCCGTAGAGGAAGCCCGCCGCATACTGGTCACCCGCACCAGTGGTATCGACAACCTTTGCCACCGGCTCTGCGTCAATCACGTGGATTTCGCCGTTGCCGAGCACAACCGACCCTTTCTCGCTACGCGTCAGGCAGGCGATTTCACAATGACCCCTGACCTGCTGTAGCGCTTCGTCAAAGGTCTGCGCCTCGTATAGCGAGATGACCTCCGCCTGGTTGGCAAACAGGATATCGATATGATGCTCCACGAGATGCCGGAATGCAGCCCGGTGACGATCGACACAGAAGCTGTCGGAAAGCGTGATCGAGACTTTGCGATCAGCTGCATGCGCCAGCTCCGCCGCGCGCACGAACGCGTGCTGCGCGTCCGGCGGGTCGAACAGATAGCCCTCCATGTAGGTAACCGTGGAGGCTTGAATGACCCCGGGATCTATATCCGCCGGTGTGAGCCTGGTGGCCGCACCAAGAAACGTACACATGGTGCGTTGCGCATCGGGCGAAATCATCACTAGACAGCGGCCGGTCGCTGGCCCGCTCGACTCCGGTGCGGTGTCGAATGAAACCCCCATTGCCCGCATGTCGTGGCGAAAAACCTGGCCCAGCTGATCGTCGCGGATCTTGCCAACATATGCCGCCGATACTTCGCCCATCGAACCACCCAAGGCGGCGAAACCGGCCATCGTGTTGCCGCACGAACCGCCGGAGCATTCCAGACCTGCGCCCAGTTGATCGTAGAGGAAACTCGAGCGTTCCTCGTCCACCAGAATCATTGCTCCCTTGGCGAGCTCGTGCCGTTCGAGAAAATCGTCCTCGCAATGCGCCAACACGTCGACCAGCGCGTTGCCAATGCCGACGACATCGAATTCAGTCATAACTTCCCTTTGTGTTGCTGCATGCGGTTCTTGCAGACCGACCGGCTGAATGCTGGCTGCAGGAGTATAAACGCGCCCTTGGCACCGGCAAGCAAAGAGACATCTTGTCGCGAAGTGCTACAAAAAGGTAAACCCGCCAGCAGGCAACCGAGTGAATGGCCCGTCATCGGTCGATGACCGCAGGGATCACAGCAGGGGTCCGTGTGTGATCCGGCATACAACGCAGTGGATAACAGATGATTCTCTCCTTCAGGCTAGCCGCAGCCCAACTCCTGCATCCAAGTTTGCGGCGATTTCTGTTCGGCGGAATCTTAGGCGCGGCCAGTGTCTTCGCGCTGCTTTGGGCGGTCGTCTGGTGGCTGCTTGCCGGCATCGACCCGACATCGCTTCCCCTGATCGGCTGGCTCGTGGATCTTTCGGGCGGGCTGTTCGACTGGATCGCCGGCTTCGTGATCGCGACGACGCTGGGTCTGGTGACTTTTCTGCTCTACCCAGGCGTAGTCGTACTTATCGTCAGCCTTTTTCTCGACCATGTGGCCGACGCCGTAGAGGCCCGCCACTATCCCAACCTGCCGCCACCGCGATCGCAAAAACTTGCTGAAATAGTATTTCAGTCTATGCGCTTCGCTGGCGTGCTTATCGCTTTAAACATCCTCGCCTTACCGATCTATGCGGTGCTGTTTTTCCTACCACCGTTCAACATCGTGCTGTTCTATCTGCTGAATGGATATCTCATCGGGCGCGAGTATTTCGAACTCGTCGCATTTCGCAGGCTCGATCCGGCGGCAACACGGGCGCTAAGGAAGAGCAGCCGCGGCAGTCTGTTGGTCGCCGGAGCATTCCTCACGCTTTTGATGACCATCCCCATCGTCAATCTTTGTGCGCCAATCTTCTCGGCCGCGTTCATGACGCATCTTTTCCACCGCCTGGCCGGCGAGAAAGGCATGATTGTCGACCGGTTGTCTTGACGGTTGTCAGCAATGCGACAAGGGTGCTGTAATGAGCGTACGCTCAGAAAGCACTAGTGCACGATGCGGCCGCGACGCCGCAGGCAAGATTCAGGGAGCGGCATGACCAACAATTCCCGCACACCGACACAGTTTAGCCCGCAACCGGCAAAACGCGTGGTGGACATTCCAAGCCCACGGCGGTCAACGCGGGCAAGTGGCGATTCCGACGGAAAGAAGCTGATTGTCGGCCAGGACATATGCCTGTCCGGCGAGATTACCGCCTGCGACACGCTGGTCGTTGAAGGGGCCGTCGAGGCTTCTCTAAGCGACAGCCGGGTTATCGAAGTCACAGAGACGGGCGTCTTCAAGGGCAAGGTGGAGATCGATATTGCCGAAATCAGCGGAGAGTTCGACGGCGAATTGACTGCCCGTGATCGTCTTATCATCCGTGGAACGGGCCGTGTTTCCGGCGTCATCCGATATCGGCAACTGGAAATTGAAAGCGGCGGCGAAATCGCCGGTACGGTTGAGGTTTTGCCATCAGCCGAGACGGCGAACGACGGTGACGACGACGCGAAAGACGAGTAGCGCGCTTCGCACAGGCGTTGTGATCGCCTGGACGGCGTTGGCCAGCTGTACTTCAAGTGATCAATCCGAAGCTATTCCAACGGTCACGACGGCTCAGGCGACGTCAGCTCAAGCATCGACGACAAAAGACGTTGCCGTGCAGCAATCTCTGCGCTCGGCGGCACCGTCCGACGCCTCGAAGACGGCCCGCGCCGCCGCCAACGAAGCGGATACTGCGCTGCTCGCTGCGCCGCAAATCAACGACGATCCTCAGCAACTCCTGGGCTTGTCCGGCATTGCCGTCACCGGACGCCTTGGCACCCCGAGCCTTGTACGCCGGGATGGCCCGGCCGAGATTTGGCAGTACAAGGCCACCGCCTGCATACTCGATGTCTTCCTTTATACCAACACGGACGGCCAGCACGTTCGCTACGTGGAGCTCCGCAGCCGCGACACCGCGAGCGAGCCGCAGCGGCATTGCTTTGCCAGCCTTCTTGAGGCCGAAAGGAAGCGTCCGTCGGGCTAAGGCCCGCCTGCCTACAACGTCTTCGCCTTGTAGGCGCAGAGGTCGCGCACCGCGCAGCCGGCACATTCGGGCTTGCGTGCCTTACAGACATAACGTCCGAGAAATATCAGCCAATGGTGGGCGTGCAACTTCCAGCGCTCCGGAACCGCTTTCTCCAGAGCAAGCTCGACCACCAGAGGCGTCTTGCCGGGGGCGAGACCGGTGCGATTAGCAACGCGGAATACATGCGTATCAACGGCGATGGTCGGCTGGTTGAACATATTATTGAGCACCACATTTGCCGTTTTGCGGCCAACTCCCGGCAGCATTTCCAACTGAGCGCGATTGTCCGGCGGCTCGCCGCCGTGTAACTCGATCAGCCGCCGGCTTAAGGCAATTACGTTCCTTGCCTTGTTATTGAACAGACCGATTGTACGGATGTGATCGCGAAGCTTCGCTTCTCCCAACGCGACCATCTTCGCCGGTGTATCGGCAACCTTGAACAACGCTTTCGTTGCCTTGTTAACGCCGACATCGGTCGCCTGTGCCGACAACACGACCGCGACGAGCAGGGTGTAGGGATTTCGATACTCAAGCTCGGTCTGTGGCTCGGGATCCCGCTCCGCCAGACGGCGGAAAAACTCATTGATATCAGCGCGTTTCAAGATGATCTCGTGGGCGGCTGAAGTTTGGTGGCGAGCAGCTGCCGGCTGACTGAGGGGTTGGCCCAGCCCCCACTTATCCCTCGAAACCCAGCACGTGCCGCATTGTATAGAGTCCGGGTTCGCGTCCCACCGCCCACATTGTCGCTCGCACCGCGCCTGCCGCAAAAACCTTGCGGTTCGCCGTCTTGTGCGAAAGTTCGATTCGCTCGCCGTCACCTGCAAACACGACGGTATGATCGCCGACCACGTCGCCGCCGCGCAACGTTGCAAAGCCGATTTCACCGTCCGGGCGTTCGCCGGTGTGGCCATCGCGGACCGCCTGTTTTACCTCATCAAAGGCAGCATTGCGGCCGGCGGCCGCGGCACGGCCAAGGCCGAGGGCGGTACCGGATGGCGCGTCAACCTTGTAGCGGTGGTGCATCTCGAGGATTTCAATATCAAAACTATTGTCTAGCACCCCTGCAACCTGCTCCGTGAGCGCCAGCAAGAGCGTTACACCGACACTCATATTTGGTGCCCATACGACCGGTACATGCCGTGCCGCGCGCACCAGCTCCTCGCCCTGAGCGTCATCTATGCCCGTCGTACCGACAATGATCGCGGCACCGGCCTGCGCCGCAAGCCTCGCATGCTCAACTGTCGCCTCGGGTGTCGTGAAGTCGACGACAGCGTCAACAGCCGCAATCATTGCTGCCGCATCGTCGCCAACCTTGACGCCTAAGGGCTCAAGCCCGACCAGCGAGCCAACATCACTTCCGACCGCGCTGTGACCCGCATGCTCGGTAGCTCCCGCGACGTTACAGCCGTCGGTCGCGCAAACCTGCGCAACGACCATCTGGCCCATCCGCCCGGCGCAGCCGACGATGCCGATTCCAATCTGATTTTCCATTATTGGAGTTCCCCGCCCGTCAGGCCGGCGGCAATTAAAGCATATCGGCTCGACTCAGGCGAGCGGTCGCGTACCGTCGTTTGACGACAGGACGAAGACACCTACTCGGTTAGGTCGTCCCAGAATTCCTTAACCTTCGAGAAGAAGCCCTCCGACTGTGGGCTGTGCGATTGGCCACCGCCAGCCTCCTCGAACTCCTTCAGCAGCTCGCGTTGACGCTTGGTTAAATTGACCGGCGTCTCCACCGTTGCCTCGATAAACATATCGCCGCGATTCTTGGAGCGCAGAACCGTCATGCCCTTGTTCTTAAGCCGGAATTGCTGACCCGTCTGCGTGCCCTCGGGAATGGCAACTTTGGCACGTGTGCCGTCGATTGTCGGCACTTCGATTGTGCCGCCCAATGACGCCTTGGCCATCGGAATGGGGACTCTACAGAAGATGTTGCTGCCATCACGCTGGAAGATTCGGTGTGGCGCTACCGCGATGAAGATGTACAGGTCACCCGGTGAACTGCCTCCTGTCGCAGGTTCACCTTCACCCGCGAGGCGAATGCGCGTGCCATCGACCACCCCGGCTGGAACATCGACGGATAGTGTCTTCTCTTTCCGAACGCGCCCGGTTCCACCGCAGGGCGTGCAAGGCTCCTCGATCACCCTTCCATGCCCATGACAGGCTGGACAAGTCCGCTCGATAGTGAAGAAACCTTGCTGCGCGCGAACCCTTCCCGCGCCGCGACATTGTGAACAGGTTACCGGGCTGGTCCCGGCCTTTGCCCCGCTGCCATTGCATGTTTCGCACGCGGCCGTGGTCGGCACCCGAATCTCGACCTTGCGTCCGCTAAAAGCATCCGCGAGGCTGATCTCCAAGTTATAACGCAGGTCGGCCCGACGGCCGCTGCTGCCGCCCCGACGGCCGCCCATGAAATCGCCAAACATTTCATCAAAGATGTCGGCAAAACCGCCGGTAAAGTCGAAGCCGCCGGCCTGCGGACCGGCGCCACCCTCGAACGCGGCGTGACCAAACCGGTCATAGGTCGCACGCTTCTCGTCATCTTTGAGAATTTCGTACGCTTCGTTAATTTCTTTGAACTTTGTCTCGGCTTCCTCGTCACCCGGGTTGCGATCAGGGTGAAATGACATCGCAAGCTTGCGATAGGCGCTCTTCAACTCGTCCGCGTCAGCGGTCTTCGGGACACCCAGGGTCTCGTAATAATCCTGTTTCGCCATAGATTACCCCGGCGCCCTGATCGGTAACGCGCGAGCGCCACCTTACCGGCCGCTGTTTCCCCGACGATTGTTGGTTGCCCTGTGCCCCATTTAGACCAGGCGCCTCAGGTTCCCGTTTTCTTGTCCTGGTCCTGGTCCTGATCCTGGCCTTGCTCCTGGTCTTGGTCTTGTTCGTCGACCTCCTCGAAGTCGGCGTCGACCACTTCGCCGTCCTCCGCTACCCCTTCTGACGCCTCTGTAGCGTCACCGGAAGCAGCAGCCTCCTCCTCTTGCGCCGCCTTGTACATAGCTTCACCAAGCTTCATCGAAGACTGTGCGAGCTGGTTTGATTTTTCATTGATCTCGGCCGTGTCTTCACCCTCCATGGCCGTCTTGAGCGCCTCGATATCCGACTCGATCTGCGTCTTTTCGGACTCGGGCACCTTGTCGCCATACTCGCTCAGGCTCTTTTCCGCCGAGTGAATCAAGCTGTCGGCAGTGTTTCGCGCCTCGACAAACTCTCGGCGCTTCTTGTCCTCGGATGCATGCCCTTCCGCATCCTTGACCATATTGTCGATGTCCTCATCCGATAGGCCGCCGGAAGCCTCGATACGAATCTGCTGCTCCTTGCCGGTCGCTTTGTCTTTCGCAGAAACATTGACGATTCCGTTCGCGTCGATATCAAAGGTGACATCGATCTGTGGCATGCCTCGTGGCGCCGAAGGCAAGCCGACAAGGTCGAACTGGCCGAGCACTTTGTTGTCCGCCGCCATTTCCCGTTCACCCTGAAATACGCGAATCGTAACTGCAGTCTGGTTATCTTCGGCGGTAGAAAAGATCTGGCTCTTTTTCGTCGGAATCGTCGTATTGCGGTCGATGAGTCGTGTGAACACGCCGCCCAGAGTCTCGATCCCGAGCGAAAGCGGCGTCACGTCAAGGAGCAAGACGTCCTTTACATCGCCGCGCAGGACGCCGCCTTGTATCGCAGCACCCATAGCAACGACTTCATCCGGATTGACGCCACGGTGCGGGTCGCGGCCAAACAACTGCTTCACGGTCTCGATGATCTTCGGCATACGTGTCATGCCGCCAACGAGGATCACTTCATCGATTTCGCTGGCCTTGAGCCCAGCGTCCTTCATAGCCGCCTTACATGGCCCAACCGTCTTCTGAACAAGTTCGTCGACCAGCGCTTCGAGCTTGGCGCGCGTCAGCTTGATATTGAGATGTTTCGGACCGGATGCATCCGCCGTAATGAAGGGCAGATTGACCTCGGTCTGCACGGCGCTGGAAAGCTCGATTTTGGCTTTTTCGGCGGCCTCCTTTAGGCGCTGTAGAGCCAACCGGTCGGATCGTAGATCAATGCCGCTTTCCTTTTTGAATTCCGCTGCCAGATAGTCGATAACGAGCTGATCGAAGTCTTCACCACCAAGGAAGGTATCGCCGTTGGTTGATTTGACCTCGAACACACCATCGCCGATCTCGAGAACTGAAACGTCGAAGGTGCCGCCGCCGAGATCATAGACGGCGATCGTGCCGGTGCCCTTCTTTTCGAGACCGTAGGCCAACGCGGCGGCGGTCGGCTCGTTGATGATACGCATGACCTCGAGGCCGGCAATCTTTCCCGCATCCTTGGTTGCTTGCCGCTGTGAGTCGTTGAAGTAAGCCGGCACGGTAATCACCGCCTGCGTAACGGTCTCGCCGAGATAGCTCTCCGCCGTTTCCTTCATCTTTTGCAGGATAAAGGCGGAGACCTGGCTTGGCGCATACTGCTCGCCGCCGGCCTCTACCCAGGCATCGCCGTTATCGCCAGCAACGATCTTAAAGGCAACAAGCTCCTTGTCCTTGGTAACCTCGTCTTCTTCGTATCGCCGGCCGACCAGACGCTTGATCGCATATAGCGTATTCTCTGGATTGGTCACTGCTTGACGCTTGGCCGGATGCCCAACCAGCCGCTCGCCGCTTTCCGTAAACGCAACCATCGACGGTGTCGTGCGAATACCTTCAGCGTTTTCAACGACTTTCGGCTGCGTGCCTTCCATCACGGCAATGCAGGAATTAGTTGTACCTAGATCGATGCCGATGACTTTGCTCATCTCCTACTCATCCTTCTCGCAGCCCCTGCGACCGGTTCTTCGGGCGCGCCTGGCGCCGGCACCCGAATTTGTCAATAGAACGCCGAAACTAGTGACACTGTGGGCTATATAGGAAGGCGTATGAGCACCTACAAGCTTAGTTTTGGCCCGATTGTCACGGTCTGTCGCTAAAATGCAACAAACTGACACCGACGCTCAGGCGAAGGGCACCGAGATGCATTCCCCGTTAATGGCATGATCATCTCTGCAAGTTACCGGACAGACATTCCGGCGTTTTACGGGCCCTGGTTCTTGCGGCGGCTGAGGGATGGACGCTGTCGCGTTGTAAATCCCTGGGGCGGCAAAGCCTACGCCGTCGCGCTGACCCCCGACGCTGTAGACGGTTTTGTTTTCTGGACACGCAACCTGCGACCCTTCGCGCCGCATCTCGCAAGAGTCCGTCGTCGCGCACCATTTGTCGTGCAATACACGGTTACCAACTATCCCCGCATACTTGACGCGGGGGGACCAACCGCGCGGCAAGCCCTAGACGATATCCGTAGCGCCGCGAGGGACTATGGTCAAAGCGTGGTTGTATGGCGCTACGATCCGATATTGATTTCAAGCCTCACACCGGCAGAATGGCATCTGCGCAATTTCAGGACCTTGGCCTCGCAATTGGCGGGAGCCGTCGACGAAGCCGTTGTCTCCTTTACCCATTTTTACCGCAAGACTCAGCGCAAATTGACGCTGGCGGCAGGAGATCACGGATTTCATTTTCAGGATCCCGCACCGATCGAAAAGCAGCGGCTTGTTGCCGAGCTCGCAACAATTTCGGCTGAGTTTGGAATCCTACTGACGGTTTGCTCGCAACCGGAATACGCAGCCGGCGACGCTGGCGCGGCACGATGTATCGACGCCGATCGCTTGAGCAGGGTAGCGGACCGATATGTCTCTGCGCCAGTAAAGGGAAATCGGCCGGGCTGCGGATGCCACGAATCGCGCGATATCGGCGCTTACGACACATGCCCGCACGGCTGCGTCTATTGCTACGCAGTGCGCAGCCGTGACCTGGCCAAAGCGCGGCATGCAGAACACGATCCCGCGAAGTCATCGCTGGGCCGCCATATGGTTGGCGGACATTGCGCATGAGCGACGCCGCCATCGACCGCGCCCAATGCCTAGCCGAAGGTTAACTCAGGCCGTTGTATCGATGTGTTCGACGTCTTCCGGTGGCGTATCGGGATCGCCCTTCGCGACGCCCACCATGGCTGGCCGCAGTAGCCGGTCGTGTAGCATATATCCCGGCTGCATCAGCTCGACGATCGTGCCGGCCGGCTGTCCCGTACCTTCAACCTCGAACATCGCCTGGTGCAGGTTGTGATCGAACAGTTCGCCCAACGGCTCGACCTTTTGCACGCCGTGGCGCTCAAGCGCGGCTAAAAACTCTTTCCCCGTGAGCTCCACACCAGTTGCCAGCGACGCCACAGCCTCGTTACCTGTTCGCGCGTCCGCCGGCACACTGTCGAGTGCCCGCTGGAGATTGTCGGCAACGGCAAGAATATCGCGAACGAGGTTGGTCACTCCGTAACGGATGATGTCTTGATGCTCGCGCTCGGCTCGCCGACGCGTATTCTCAGTCTCCGCGAGAGCACGTAGAAGCTGATCTTTGAGGTCGGCGACCTCCGATTCAAGGGCCGCGATAGGATCTTCGGGTGCGGCCAGAGCTGTATCGCCGTCTTCCTCCGCCTCCGCTTGCGGCGGGTCCGGACGGTCTTCTACGGGTTCCGCGTCCGTAGCTTCGTCGTCAGGCTGCTTGTTCTTGCTTGCTGTCATTGATGTACACCACCTACTCGATCAGTTGGCCAACAATCTTTGCCGTGTAGTCCACCATCGGGACAATACGCGAATAGTTTATCCGCGTCGGCCCAATCACGCCGATCGCTCCGATTACTTTCTCCTGACCGTCACGCACGATAGGAGCGACAATTGTCGAACAGCCCGCAAGCCCGAAAAGTTCGTTTTCCGATCCAATGTAAATCTGAACGCCCTCGGCACCTTCGGTGTTATCCAGCAATCGAAGGAGCGCCTCTTTGGTCTCCAACGCCTCGAATAGCGTGCGAATGCGCTCGATATCGGCAACTGCGGTAACATCGTCGAGCAGGTTGGCCTGTCCCCGCACGATGAGAACTCCCTCGTTGCCGGAGTCCGTTTCCGACCAGGTAGCGAGACCGGCCTCAACCACACGCGTTGTCAACTCATCAAGAGCCGCGCGGTGCTCCTCGATTTCATTCCTGACTTCCTCTCGGGTGCGGCCAAGCGTGCGTCCGACGAGCTTCGCGGCAAGATAATTGCTCGCCTCCACGAGGCTCGAGGCGGGCATGCCGAGCGGCACGTCTATGACGCGGTTCTCGACAAGCCCCGACTCGTCGACCAGGACGACCAATACCCGACCGGGACCAAGGCTGATGAACTCGATGTGTTTGAGCTTCGACTCCACCTTCGGCGCCATGACCAGGCCGGCGCAATGCGACAGACCGGACAGCAAGGTCGAGGCTTCCTGCAGGATTTGTGAAAGTCCGAGCCCCTTAGCGGCGCATTTGGTCTCGATCTCCGTACGTTCCTCCTCGGTAAGATCACCGAACTCAAGCAGGCCATTGACAACCAGCTGCAAGCCAGTTTCGGTCGGCAGGCGACCGGCCGAGGTGTGCGGCGCGTAGAGCAGACCGAACTCTTCCAAGTCGGCCATGACATTGCGGATCGTCGCGGGTGACAGGCTCAAGCCCAGGCGCCGGGAAATCGTGCGCGAGCCGACTGGCGAGCCGGTTTCGACGTAAGCCTCGACAACATGGCGCAGGATTGCGCGCGACCGTTCGCTCAGCGTCATGGACATCGTGCCGGGGAATGTAGTAATCGCCCCCTACAGCGTCAATGCGAGCGTCGCCGCGTGGCACCAGCGGCAGCGACAGGCGAGGAGCTTAGCGATGGTACGACCGGGAGCGGATCGTCCCTCGGGGCGCGCGGCCGACGAAATGCGGGCCGTGCGTCTCGAAACCGACATCTCGAAATATGCAGAAGGGTCGTGCCTCGCCTGCTTTGGCGACACCCATGTTCTGTGCACCGCAAGTGTTGAGGAAACTGTCCCCCCATTTCTTCGCAATAGTGGCCGCGGATGGGTGACTGCCGAGTACGGCATGCTGCCCCGTTCGACCAACACACGCACGGATCGCGAGCGGGCCGGCCGATCGGGCCGTACCCAGGAGATCCAGCGTCTGATCGGCCGCAGCCTGCGAGCCGTCACCAAGCTGGAGGGCTTCGGCGAACGTCAGATCAAAGTCGACTGCGACGTCATTCAGGCTGACGGCGGCACCCGGACAGCAGCGGTTACCGGCGGCTTCGTCGCTCTGCACCTTGCCTTTCAGCACCTGAGCACGGTCGGCGTTATCAAGGAGCTGCCGTTCCTCGATTCGGTTGCAGCCGTATCGTGTGGTTTGTGGTGTGGCTCGCCCATTCTCGACCTGGACTACGCCGAGGATTCGACAGCCGACGCGGATGCAAATTTCGTGTTGACGGCGGACAGGCGCATCATTGAGATCCAGGGTACGGCCGAAACCGAGCCGTTTTCGCCAGAGGCCTTCCAAGAGCTGCACGAACTTGCCAACAGGGGAGTCGGCCAACTTGTAGAAGCCCAGCGTGCAGCGCTGGGTCTCGATTGACCGAAGTCGGCTTTTGGCCGCTTTACCGACGATCGGTGCCCGACCGCAGGCACGCCAACTGGATCAACCAAGACTCGTGATCGCCAGTCACAATGCGGGGAAGGTTGCCGAGGTTGCCGACTTGCTCGCGCCCTGGCGCATCGCATGCGTGTCAGCGGAAGAACTCGCGCTTCCAGAGCCCGAAGAGACGGGCGAGACATTTGTCGACAACGCCATCCTGAAGGCGCGTGCCGCCGCTGCGGCTTCGCAACTTCCGGTGCTTGCTGACGATTCCGGGCTCGCGGTCTCCGCGCTGGACGGCGCGCCAGGCATTCATTCGGCGCGATGGGCCGGACCCGGGCGCGATTTTCAGGCTGCGATGGCGCGCGTGGAAGAAGCGCTAAAAGATCACAGCGACCGTACTGCCCGCTTTGTCTGCGCGCTCGCGCTTGCCTGGCCCGACGGCGGCTTGGAGGTATTCGAAGGCGAGGTCGCGGGTACCCTGGTTTGGCCCCCACGGGGAAGTAACGGGTTTGGCTATGATCCGATGTTCGTTGCCGATGGTATGCATGAAACCTTCGGCGAGCTCGAGCCCAAGGTCAAACTTGCAATCACCCACCGGTCACGTGCCTTCGCCAGGCTCGCGGCCAATTGTCTGCCAGACACTGGCAGGAGGGGCAGCGATCCGGAATGAGCCGGCCACCAGAAGTCAAGGCCGCTATAGAGGCGCACGCGACGGTCGCGGACAACGACAGCGGCGACCTTGCCATCTATATCCACTGGCCTTTTTGCCTCTCCAAATGCCCCTACTGCGACTTCAACAGTCATGTCGGGGACGACGTCGACCAGGCGCGCTGGCGTGTCGCGCTTTTATGCGACCTCGATCAGTGGAGCACGCTGGCGCCGGCTCGCAGGATAGCGAGCCTGTTCTTCGGTGGCGGCACGCCGTCGTTGATGGATGCCGCAACGGTCGAGGCAGTGATCAACCGCGTAGCAGCGCACTGGACCATCGCCAACAATGCCGAGATCACGCTTGAAGCCAATCCGACGTCGGTCGAGGCAGCGCGACTGGTTGACTTTCGGGCTGCCGGGGTGAATCGAGTCTCGCTGGGAATCCAGGCGCTTGACGACCGCGCCTTGTTACTGCTTGGCCGCCATCACAGCGCGCGCGAGGCGGCCGACGCAATTGAGTTAGCGGAGCGGCTGTTTGATCGCTTCTCGTTTGACCTGATATACGCGCGACCCGGACAGACAACCGCAGCTTGGCGCGAGGAACTGGCGCGCGCTTTACGGCTCGCCGGCAACCATATTTCCGTTTACCAACTCACCATGGAAGCCGGCACGGCGTTCCACGCGCGTTGGCAGCGTGGTGAACTTAAGACACCCAACGAGCCCACAACCACAGCCCTGTTTGAGGAGACCCAGAGCGCCCTCGAAGCAGCCGGATTGCCGGCCTATGAAATTTCCAATCATGCCCGCACGGGAGAGGAATGCCGGCACAACCTCACCTATTGGCGATACGGCGACTATGCAGGTATCGGTCCCGGCGCGCATGGGCGTTTGACTTTGGCCGGCGATAAACGCGCATATCGCCGGGTCCGCGGGCCCGATGCATGGATGCATGCCGTCGAGATGCACGGACATGGCATGCTGGAGCCACAAACTCTGAGCCGCACCGAACGACTCGAGGAGATGCTGATGATGGGGCTGCGGCTCACCGAATATTTACCCGTCAGCCAGATCGAAAGAGAGGCCGGCATGCGCTTCGAGCAGGCCCTGCCAGCCGAGCGGTTGCAGCAGTTGGTCGACGGCGGTTTCATGGAGACCGGATCGGATGGACTGCGCGCGACAGCGGCTGGGCGGCAACGGCTCGATGCTGTTCTCACGCGGCTCTTGTTCTGACGGGCAATCTCAGTTTGTCAGCTTCTGAAAGCTCTGAGGCGCCGGCCGCAGCGTGCGAAATCCATCGCGCCGGACCTCGATTACCGCAAAAAACCGCTCGACGCCGCCGTCCGGACGCAGGCGAAACACCCCGTCTTGACCGACAAAACCTCCCTCTTTTGTGAGGGTTTCAACCGAAAAATCCGGCAGCACTGACGCGAGCGCTGTTGCATCGTAAGCAATGGACGCAAGGCGCTGCGGCCGGTGATCAAACGTCTCAGCATACTCTTTCTCAAACTTTGCGCGCTCCGCCAACGGCGGTGCGGCAAACCAAGCACCGACAAGAGCCGGTTCCGTGCCGAGATCGTGATACTCATCCCATGCTCTTATTCCAAGCAGACGTACGCTCGGCTGGTCGACGTCATAGAACGAGAGAAGGGAAGCAAGGGTCCGCAACGTCTGCCCACCTTCCGGCAGCAGGATGGCATCGAAGTCGACGTCACCAATGGTGTCGAGCCGCTCAAGCCGCTTGAGCGCCTTACGCGAAATCTCATCATCCCGCACCTCGAGTTCGGCCCTCTGGGCAAGCAGCGCTGCCCGCCGCTCATCGAAAGCCGCAAGTCGCTTGATGTCAGCGGTCAGGTCCGTTGCTCCGGGCGGATATTTGGTGACCTTGGTCACAAACACGCCATGCGCTGCCGCCGCTTCGTTCAGCGCTTCAACGACCGCGGTGCCATAGGGGTTGTCAGGGGCCAGCGCTGCGAAGCGGGTGTGGCCAAGGCCAACTGCGTACTCCATGATCGTCTCAACCTGCTGATTTGGCAGAAACCCCAAAATGAACATGCCGTTTCCGGCAACCTCTCTGGAATTCGAGAACGACAGGACGTTGACTCTCGCACGACGCGCAATCGGCGCCACCGCGGCAGCAGATGAGGCGAGCAGCGGTCCGAGCATAAGGCTTACCTGCCTTTTGATCGCGCTCTCCGCGGCCAAGGCGGCACCCTGTTTGGTACCCAATGTATCGAAGGGCAGCAGATCAAGTTTCTCGTTGCCCAACTCGAAGAGCGCAAGCTCCGCGGCAAGCAACATTGCCCGACCAAGCGGCGCACTGGGCCCACTTAACGGCAGCAGCAAGGCGACCCGCACCCGCCCCGGCTCAACCTCGAGCAGGCCCTCCGCTTCCAGAGACGGGACGGCCGGTTCGGTCGATGGCAGTCTTGCCACGGTTTGCGATTCTTGAGCTTTTGGCTGCGGCGGAGGTGTAGCCTCCGCCTTTGGTGTTGGGGCTACGGGCCTTGGGGCTACCGGCGCCGGCGCGGCTGGTGGCTTCTTAACGACCGGCTCCACTTTACGCGGTATGCGGAAGTCATCTAGTGTCCCAGGTGCGCATGCGACGACAAACAATGCGCAAAACGCCACTACGAATACCGAAAATGCGAGACTCGAACCGCGCAACTCGAAGAGTGAAACGCGCATCGGAAGACTCCTCGACGAACAAAGCAGCCGGGGCCAAGCTGGGGCACGAAACTAGCGATCACGAAAAGCGAAGTAAACCGGCGCCGGGCCTTCATCTTGTTGCAACACCGATTGGCAATCTAGGCGACATAACGCTGCGTGCCTTAGAGCTGTTAGGATCGGTCGACGTTATCGCCTGCGAGGATACGCGCATAACCAGGCGATTGCTCGCCCGCTACGGCATCACGACGCCCCTGACGCTCTATCACGAGCATAACGCCGTCCGCGCCGCGCCCAGGCTCCTCAGGCGCCTCGAGGACGGTGCCGCCGTCGCCCTTGTCAGTGACGCCGGGACACCGCTCATCTCAGACCCCGGTTACAGGCTGGTCCGGCAGGCCCAGGCCGCGGAGGTTCAGGTCTTCGTGGCGCCAGGGGCGTGTGCCCCAATAGCCGCCCTTATCGCATCCGGCTTGCCGTCCGACCGCTTCCTGTTCGCGGGATTTCTGCCCACCCGCCAGTCGGCACGGCGCAAGGCACTGGCCGGCATCGCGGGTATTAGCGCAAGCCTCGTATTTCTCGAGTCGCCGCGTCGCCTGGCCCGGAGCTTATCGGATATGAAGGCCGTATTGGGAGAGCGGGAAGCGGCCGTGGCGCGGGAACTTACCAAGCGCTATGAGGAAGTGGTGCGAGGCTCACTCGAAGACCTAGCCGCGCGCTATACTGCCGCGCCGACTCCGAAAGGCGAAGCGGTCGTAATCGTCGGGCCACCGGACGCCAGTTCGACGGACAATACGAGCGAAAAAGCGCTCGATGAAGAACTGCGCCGGGCGCTTGCCACCATGAGCGTGCGCGATGCAGCACGAACCGTGAGCATTGCCACGGGGCGCTCCAGGAGCGAGACGTACCGCCGCGCGCTGCTGCTGTCGAATCCTGCGCAGACATGAACGACGCCAAACGGAGACGGGCATGGCGCTGGGGACATATTGCCGAGACGATGTGCGCCGCGTATCTGGTTTGCCGGGGGTACCGCATTCTAGCCAGGCGGTTGCGATCTCCGGTCGGCGAGATAGATCTGCTGGCGCGACGTGGTCGCACGCTTTCGATAATCGAAGTAAAAGCGCGGCAGGACTTGGCGACCGCAGCCGAAGCCATAACCGATCGTCAAAGAGCCCGACTCATAAGAGCGGCGGAGTGGCTGATCGCAGGACGCCCGGAACTTGCCGGGCTGACAATTCGGTTCGACGCAATGCTCGTGCGACCTTGGCGAATGCCGCAGCACATCGTAGACGCTTGGCGTGCAGACCCCTACTAGTTACAGTTCGACGCATCGGGCACTGTCCATCGCCATGAACGATCCAAGCACGACTCCAACTCAGCAGCGCTGGCATCTTCGGCGTCTTGCCGTCTGCATGGCACTCGCATTGCCAATGGCGCTCCTGGCCAGCGGATGCACTCCAATCGGTGCGGCCGCAGGGGCCGGGGCCACCGCCGGCACGATGTCGGCACAGGAGCGCGGCTTCAAGACCGGCGTCAAGGACACGGTGATTCTGGCCAAGATCAATCAAAACTGGATCGAGCACGACTTCAATATTTTCGCCAAGATTTCAGCCAAAGTTGTCGAAGGACGCGTCCTCCTTACGGGAACCGTTCCAAAGGCGGACAACAGGATTGCGGCAGTGCGCCTCACTTGGCAGGTCGACGGGGTCAATGAGGTGCTGAATGAGATTGAGATCACCGACAACAGCGACCTGCTCGACGTGACGCGGGATGCCTGGGTGACGGCGCAGCTCCGGATAAAGCTGACAGTCGACGGTGAAATCAAAGCGATTAACTACGCGATCGATACGGTCAACGGCACAGTTTACCTGATGGGTATTGCCCAGGATTCGACGGAACTCGAACGCGTGACGGCGCATGCGCGCAATCTGAAATATGTTCGGCGGATCGTCAGCTACGTCAGATTGAAAGGCGAGACCGGCACGAAGGCGGGCGCGACATGACGACCGCAGAACGTCCGGACGGCACACCCGACGCCGAAACTCTCCTCAAGAACATCGGTGATGGACCTGATAGCGGCTTCGACATCTTCGAAGGCGCTCTGGCGCTGGCCGCCCTGGAACGTCCTCGCGTCGACCTGGCTCGCTACCGCGATCATATGTCGAAGT
>CAZCVU010000011.1:0-13444 GCA_964501745.1 uncultured Flavobacteriales bacterium
ATGCTGGCCGCATTCTGTGTGCTGCCTGCTGGCCTATTCCGAGCCTATGGACGCCGTCTCGCCGACAGGTACGGAGCACGCACGCTGATGTATGCGGCTTTCAGTGTTTCGGTGCTGTGCACCTTCGTACTCTCCTATCCGGAGGCCGATTACGTTGTCCGTGGCGTCAAGGGTCCGATCGCCCTCTCCATAGGCATGGGGCTCGTACCCTTCGTAGCCACGATCTTCGTGTTCAACTTCTTCATGGCGCTCGGCATGGCCGCTATCCACAAGCACATTCCCGTTTACTACCCCGACCACGTCGGCCCGGTCGGTGGTCTGGTCGGCATGGTCGGCGGACTTGGTGGTTTCGTCCTGCCGATCGCCTTTGGCGTCTTGGCCGACCTGACGGGCGTGTGGACGAGTAACTTCATGCTGCTCTTCGTTCTGGTTTCGGTCGCATTGATGTGGATGCATTTCGCCATCCGGCGCATGGAACGTGGTGCCCTGGCGGCAACACCTGGCGTGTTGCCGGAACTGCCGGAAATGCAGGAGATACACGGCGACGCGCATGCGGCCGCGCTCGGTCCGCTAATCGAGGACTGGCGGCCCGATGACAAGCAGTTCTGGGAAACCAAGGGCAGCAAGATCGCAAGGCGCAATCTGTGGATTTCCATCTCGTGCCTGCTGCTCGCCTTCGCCGTATGGCTGGTGTGGAGTATCGTGGTGGCCAAGCTATCCGCCATCGGGTTCGAATACTCCACGGACCAGCTGTTCTGGCTCGCCGCGCTGCCGGGTTTGTCCGGTGCTACCCTGAGAATATTCTATGCCTTCATGGTGCCGATTTTCGGTGGCCGGTTGTGGACCACAATGACCACGGCGTCGCTGCTAATCCCGGCGCTCGGCATTGGCTTCGCGGTGCAGGATCCGGAAACGCCCTATCTGGTCTTTCTGGGGTTAGCCCTGTTGTGTGGCTTCGGTGGCGGCAACTTTGCATCCTCCATGGCCAACATAAGCTTCTTCTTTCCGAAGACGCAGAAGGGCAATGCGCTGGCGCTCAACGCTGGGCTTGGTAATGCAGGCGTCAGTGTAATGCAGTTCATCGTGCCCCTGGTCATCACCGCCGGCGTGTTTGGCTTTATTGGCGGCGAGCCGCAGACGACGTCTGCGGGAACGAAGCTTTGGCTGCAGAACGCTGGCTTTATCTGGGTGCCGTTTCTGATCGCGTCGACGATCGCTGCCTGGGTCGGCATGAACGACATCGAATCGGCCAAGGCGTCGTTCAAGGAGCAGTCGATCATCTTCTCGCGCAAGCACAACTGGATCATGTGCTGGCTCTATACCGGAACCTTTGGTTCCTTCATCGGGTATTCTGCCGGCTTCCCGCTGCTTGCCAAGACCCAGTTTCCAGACGTCGACTCGCTGCAGTTCATTTTCCTCGGTCCGCTGGTCGGCGCCCTTTCGCGGGCGGCCACGGGCTGGATCTCCGATAGATTCGGAGGTGGCAGGGTCACATTCTGGACCTTCGTGTTGATGACGGCGGCGGTCGGCGGCGTGCTCTTCTTCATCGGCATCAAGGAGCAGCCGGGCGCGTTCTGGGGCTTCTTCGCGATGTTCATGATCCTGTTCTTCGGAACGGGCGTCGGCAATGCGTCTACCTTCCAGATGATCCCCGTGATCATGCGCAAGGAGATCGACCGCCTCATGCCCGAGCTCACAGGGTCAGAGCGGGTGCGGCAGGCAGACAAGGAATCCGCAGCAATCATTGGCTTCACGTCGGCGGTCGCCGCCTATGGCGCCTTCTTCATCCCGAAGTCCTATGGTTCCTCCATCGCACTCACCGGCGGGCCGTCGGCGGCGCTGTGGAGTTTCCTAATCTTCTATATCACCTGCGCGGCGCTGACATGGTTCGTCTACACGCGGCGCAGTGGGTTGCTCCATGACATTGAACGTGGACGGGCGTCCGCTAGTCCCAATACTGCAGCTGCGACATGAAACGGAAAACGACCAGGACACATTCACCGTCATTTGGCTTTAGTTCCGCAGTGGCCGCCTACGGCGCCTTCATCATACCTCAGGTGTTCGGTGAGCAGATCAAGGCGGCGACAGCGCAAGTCGCACTGTACGGCTTTGCCAACTCAAGAAACTCATTATCACTAAGATCAGGCCGTACACCAAGCAAAGGGGCGGTGGAGTCGGTGTAAGAGGAACGATGTTATGAAAGCGTTGTTGCCGTGCCTCTTCATTCTTCTTGTGAGCGCGTCGCCGGCGATTGCGTTCGATGAAACTCAGTTGGAAAAGCTCAAATCGCAGAATGCTTGCGAAGGATGCGATTTGACGAAGGCCAATCTGAGTGGCGCCAATCTGACTAGGGCTAATCTGATTGAGGTAGATCTAACCGAGGCAATCCTGACCGAGGGAATGCTGATCGGGGCGAACTTGACCTGGGCGGATCTGAAGAAGGCGAAGTTGAAGGCGGCAAATCTAGTTGGGGCAAATTTGAGCGGGGCAAATCTGAGTGAGGTAGATCTGAGTGAGGCAAATCTGGCCGGGGCCAATTTGAGCGGAGCAAATCTGAGCGGAGCAAACCTGAGTAAGGCGATTCTGGCCGGGGTAAATTTGAGCGGGGCAAATCTGAGCGAGGCAAACCTGAGTGGGGCGGATTTAAGTGGGGCGAAGCTGAGAAAGGCTAATTTGAGTGAGGCCAGACTGAGTGAGGCAAATATGATTGGAGCGGACTTATCTAAGTCAACTCTGAAGAACGCAGATATGAACGGGGCAATTCTGTGTCACACCAGATTGCCAGGAGGCGACGACAACTCTGGCTGTAAGTAGAAAGGACTTTAGGGAGGTCGGAACTCGGTCAAGCGAACGACTGTAGGTTCCGAATCTTCAGTCTATCTTCTAGCTGATCATCGCGGCGGGGTTTGTGATCTATGGCGCTGTTCGGTTCCCCATATCGCTCGAATGATCGGATCTGTGAACTGACTTGAACTGGTACGGAAAACACCGGTTTCCGATGCCCACCTACCGAACCGCATAATCCAGAGAAGGTCCGTTTTGGGTCACAAGCGGATGTATCTTGGTTTCACGATGATCTTTCGCTTTTGAGCCTAGAGCGGACATTGAGCAGCCAGCGCTGCAAGTGTTGAGGAAGCTGGACGGAGAACAGCAATGATCAATGGCGCTCACACCATCATCTAGAGCGAAGATGCGAAAGCCGACCGCGCCTTCTTCCGGAACGTTCTTGGCCTCAAGTCCGTAGATGCCGGCCACGGCTGGCCGATCTTCAGCCTACCGCCGACTGAAGTCGCATTTCATCCGTCAGCTCGGAATGACGTGCGCGAGTTCTATTTCATGTGCGATGACCTTCATGCCGAGATCAACTCACTGGCGAGTACGGGAGTTAAGTGCTCTGTGGTGCAGGACGAAGCGTGGGGATCGCTTACGAAAAATTTGCTTCCGGGGGGAGGCAAGGTCGGCCTCTATCAACAAAACATGCTACAGCACTGAGTATAGGTTCGAACTGACGGCCATCAAGGTCGTCAGGCACGGTCGGGAAGTACCCTTCAAATAGTCGAATTCGCGGGTAGATACCCACTGTGCTAGCAATATTGGCTCCTGAGGAGCTATCTGGGAATCTTGGGTTGATATGAACAAGGCGACGGGAAACGTACTGTTCATTACGGCGGATCAGTGGCGAGGCGAATGTCTTTCCGCGCTCGGCCATCCTATCGTGAAGACGCCGCATCTGGACGCGTTGGCGGCTGAAGGCACCTTGTTTCATCGCCACTACTCGCAGGCAACCTCGTGTGGGCCGGCGCGCGCTAGTCTCTACACAGGCCTCTATCTTCATAATCACCGTGCGGTGATGAACGGCACGCCACTGGATGACCGGCATGCCAATTTCGCACGTGAGGCACGCAAGGCTGGCTACGATCCCGTCCTTTTCGGCCACACCGATATCAGCGCAGACCCGCGCGGCCTGGAAGCGGACCATCCAGAACTGAGAACCCGAACCGGGGTGTTGCCCGGGTTGACACAGGTGGTCCGTATGGACGCCGACTTTCGTCCTTGGATCGAAGCGTTGCGGCGCCGGGGATACGAAGTCGAAGACGATCCTCAATCGCTATTTCGGCCCAACAGGGAGGGAATCGATCCAGAGCGGGGTCTGACGTTTGCGCCGACGTGGTACCGGGCGGAAGACAGCGGCTCGGCCTTTTTGACCGACGAAGCACTTGCCTACATCTCAGCCCAGGAAACGGAACCTTGGTTCGTCCATATCTCCTACCGGTCGCCGCATCCTCCCTTTATCGTGCCAGAACCCTATCACGCCCTCTACGATGCTGCCGAGATGCCGCTGCCGATTCGCCATGCGACGCCCGAGGAAGAGGCTAGGCAGCATCCCTGGGCCCGCTTTTATCTCTCGAACCAACTGGACGCGCCCTATACCTATGGCGCGTCGCGGGCGGATTATCTTGAGATTGATGAACGTGAAATCCGCCAGATCAGGGCGACTTATTACGCCATGATGACGGAGCTTGATGCTCAAATTGGCAGATTGATCACGCATTTGAAAGATACTGGCGCCTGGGACCGGACGCTTATCGTCTTTACCTCGGATCACGGCGAGCATATAGGCGACCATTGGATGATGGCGAAGTTCGGCTATTACGAGCAGACCTATTTCATTCCCCTGATCATCCGCGATCCGGGTGCTGCGAGCGACGCGGGATGTGGTCGGACGATCGACGAATTCAGCGAGAATATTGACGTCATGCCGACCATCCTGGAATGGCTTGGTCTTGATATCCCCGTTGCCTGTGACGGCGAGTCGCTGCTCCCCTTCTGTCGGGGCCAGGATGTCGGAGATTGGCGCAGCGAAGCTCACGCGGAGTTCGATTTTCGGCATTTTCCGGGTCTTGACGGTGGCCGTGCATTGGGACTGACACCCGATCAATGCTCGGTCAATCTAATCTGGGACAGGCGCTACAAATATGTCCATTTCACCGGCCTGCCGTCGCTGTTTTTTGATCTGGAAAATGACCCCGGCGAATTTCACAATCTTGTTGGCGATCCCGCCAGTCACGGACTGGTGCTCGAATATGCGCAAAAGATGCTGAGCTGGCGCATGAACCATGACGAACGGACCCTCGCCAACACGCGGCTCGGGCCAGCTGGCATGGTCGAACACCGCCCGCCGCGCCGCCGAAGACACGAAGCTGCAGATTAGGAGGTTAATTGCACCTTCGTGCGAGCTGGCATCTTCAGGCCCAAAGCCGTCAGGGAAATCACTGAGCTCGACACCTTCCACACGTAGCGTGCCGTCTCATCTGCAATCTCGACTTCGAGCCCGTTTACCTAGGTATGTCTCAGTTGTTTAGGGCGCCGCGATTGATCCAAGCCCGGACCAGGTGCTTCTCCCACTTCGAAAGGTTTCTCTCTTCCGCGAAGGGCATCTTTAGGCCAAATTTTGAGCGGCCTTCGAGCAGCACCATGATATTGCTGGTGAAGGCGTCACCCGGCACAATGATCGGGCCGAACATGGTGCCTTTCATGAGGTTTTCATAGTCTCTCATGTCAAGGCCGCTTTCTTCATAGCCCTTGCCGCCCGGTAGGTGGCATTCGAGACAATACAGTTCGAGAATTGGATACACCTGATCCCTGAAGATGGCTGAGTCCTTGGCGCCGACGTTGATCCAGGCGCGGAGCAGCTTGCGGTCGCTCTTGCTTGGCCCTTGCTGATAGCTGCGGTGCGGCATTCTAATTTCTTTGGCGGCACGCCCCTCAATCAGCACCATCAGGTTACTGGTAAAAGCATCGCCGGGAGTGACCACCGGACCGAACTTGGTGCCCTTCATGAGGCCTTCGTAAGTTCTCAGGTCGAGGCCACTTTCCTCATAGCCGGCCCCGCCCGGCTCATGACAGTCCAGACAGTAAGTCCTGAGAATTGGAAACACCTCGTTCTTGAAGCTGGCGTGATCGGCCCTGACGTCCGATGGCCACATTCCAGCAACAAGCAGCAGTGCGAATACGGCACTCAATAATGCTGAATAGAAGAATCTGTTGATGGTCATCTAAACCTCCATTCACATCTCCGTGTGCCCGGTCTCCTTCCGCTGGTTGGTCGCAAATCGCCGGCTATCCGAACTGTTTCATCTTGTCACGGTCGCTGTCATACCTGGTCCTCTTTCCAGCGCAGCGGAATGTTAGGCAACGCTTGGTCCTGAACGTGCCGACGTAACGACACGGCCAGCAGGCGCCGAGGACCAAGACAACCCAAGTTTTGTCGGAGGGCCGCCTTCTGCATTGGCGTGCTCCCTTGCACAGGTTTGCGCTCCGCTGATGCTCCGCATCGGTCCGAGGACAACTGTGTTGGTATGTGAGCAAAGTAAAAGCAAGGCGCATTGCTTTCAATGATTTGCGTCAAATTGGATCATCCGTTCGGTGATGGCGCGGCAACCTCCGATTCGAGTCAGAATCGGTCGGATTTCTGCGGTTCAATGATGTTCTGCTGATAGCTACGAGCGGACGTTTCAAAGCAGAAGATGGGCGCTATCTACTGCGGCAAATCCGCACAACCACGCGGTCTTGCTTGAAGGAACGTTTGATCAATATCCGCCGCTGACGTCAACCAGCGCACCAGTGACGTAGGACGCCTTGTCCGATAACAGCCAGAGGATGGTTTCGGCGACTTCCTCCGGTGCTGCCCACCGCTTCATTGGCGTCAGCGCGGCCATCGCCTCCAGGCGCGCCTGTCCACCGACGCCGTCATGGATGCCGGTCGCCGTGGTTCCCGGCAGCACCGCGTTGACGCGGATGCCCTCGGTGGCAACCTCGCGCGCCAACGACTGCGTGAAGGCGTTCAGCGCACCCTTCGAGGCGGCATAATGCGCGCGCAGGCCGATGCCGCCCATCTTACCGGCGAGTGAGGAGACGTTGACGATGGCACCGCCCTTGCCGCCATGGGCCGTCGACATGCGCCGGATCGCCTCACGGGCACACAGAAACGGGCCCGTGACGTTGACCGCCCACTGCCGAGCCAGATGTTCCTCTTCGGCCTCGTCGACGCGACGCTCGCCGCCGAGGATGGCAGCGTTGTTAACGAGTGCGCTCACCGGACCGAGAGCGGCATCAACCTCCGTGAAGAGACGCACAATGTCATCGATAACCCCGATATCTCCCTGCACGGCGATCGCTTTGCCGCCTGCCGCCGTGATCGCTCGAACGATCTCTTCCGCAGCTTCCGCGCGCTCGTTGTAGGCGACGCAAACCGCGTAGCCGGCAGCGGCACCAAGGCGCGCCACGGCAGCGCCGATGCCTCGACTGGCGCCCGTAACCACCAGTATCCCAGTCATTGCTGCCTCCCTGACTCCGATTGTGCCGCCATCACCGGCCACCTATGATTCGGCTGACCTGAACCAACTGGCATCTGTGGAGCTTGATCATGATTATCGACCATCGCACATACACGTTTCATCCTCGCAAGATTCCTGATTTTCTGGAAATCTACGAGCGTGAGGGCCTGCCGATCCAACTCAAGCATCTTGGCAATCTTGTGGGTTATTTCGTGACGATAATCGGGCCGCTCAATCAAATTATCCACCTCTGGGGATATGACAGCCTCGCCGATATGGAAACACGCCGCGCCGCCCGCGACGCCGACCCTGCCTGGGCGGCATACGGCAGGAAGTACCCCAGTCAAGTCATCAAACAGGAAACGAAGATCCTCCAGCCAGTGTCATTCTCCCCCATCAGGTAAGTACCGGGGTGGCTGGCGGCAAAAGACTTGGATCGCCGATGCTCAGGTTTCGATCGGCGTGTCGGCGCGGCCACCCCATTCCGTCCACGACCCATCGTACAGCGCGGTATCTTCGTGTCCGAGCAGGTGAAGGCCGAGCAACAACACCGTCGCCGATATGCCCGAGCCACATGACGTAACGATCGGTTTGTCCAGATCGACGCCGCTTTCGGTAAAACATGCCCGTAAGTCCTCGATAGGCCGCATTGTCCCATCTTCTGCCAACAGGTCGGTATAGGGCAGGTTGAGGGCACCCGGCATATGTCCGGCACGCATGCCTGCACGCGGCTCCGGCTCTGTGGCGGAAAATCGTCCGGCCGAGCGGGCATCGAGCATCTGTTCCTGGCCGTTTTCGATGACCGAAAGCACGTCTTCGAGCGAGCGAACCAAGCCCGGATTGAAGTGCGCGGAGTACCGGACCGGCGTGGCTTCGGCGGCGCCAGCCTCGAGCGCACGGTCTTCGGCGCGCCATTTCCGCGTGCCTCCGTTAAGGATCGAAATCCGCTGATGACCGAAGGCGCGGAACATCCACCAGACGCGTCCCGCCGCCGCCATCGAACCCCCGTCATAGGTGATCACGTGATCGCCGTTGGTGATCCCGAGTGTACCGACTTCGCTGGCGAACTTGTCGGCATCAGGGAACATATGCGGCAATGGGTTGCCGGTGTCGCTGACGCCGTCGATATCGAAGAACACTGCGCCAGGAATATGCGCGGCCGCATATTCGACGCGCGGATCACGGTCTTCGGTTGGCAAATACCATGACCCATCGACGATCTTGATGTCGTCGTCGGCCAGATGCGCCGCCAGCCAATCGCTTGAAACAAGCAGGTCTTCGTTCTCAGCGCTCATGTGAATACAGGTCCTCAGAATCAGCGCGCAACGGATTTGCGCCTGCAGCTTATTCGTTCTGCAACACCTCGACCCAACCGCTATTGTTTGACCGTCTTACTCGGCGTCTTGAAGTGTTCGTAGGTGCCGTCTTCCAGATCGAAACCAATACGCTCGGTCAGGGTTTCAAGTGACCTGCCGTACATGTGCAGATGCATGGTTGGCACGTCGCCCTGATTCTCAATGCTGTGGATGTCTTCGGGCATCAGCATAACACCGATACCGGGCCGCACCACGACCTCGCGCTCGAATTCGACCGTTGCTTTGCCAGGCGCCGAACCGTCGTCGGTGCGCTGGAAGAATTGATTGACCTCGTCGCCCTCCACGGCCACCACCACCGCCCACGTCGTGTGGTTGTGGGGACGCGAATAGTGACCGGGCATTACCCGGTTCATATACAGCGCATAAGTCTGATCCGAATCCTCTGAAAGGACATAACGGCGCGTCGTGTCGCCGTCGGTTGGCACGGGGAAGTCATCTGCCGGGAAAAGTTCGGTTTGTGCGGCAAGTTCGTAAAGTGCCGCACGAATTTCCTCGAGAGAGGTGCGGTTGATGCCGGTTCCTTCGGCAATTTCGTGAATGCGCGCCACCGCCCGTGCGACGGCGGCGGCTCGCCGCTCCTGAACCGAATTCTGTTCCGCCGTGGCAGCCATAGTGTCTCCTCTGCTTCGCGCGCCACAGGCGGACGCTGCACAAATCCACGGTTCGTCATGGCCAAACCTAGCGCCGGTAAATGTTTGTCGCAAGCGAGCCTCGCTGACGCTGGCGACGGATCTCTGCGCAAGGTGCTCGGGGTCGGTCTCTGATCCTCCGTAATGGCCGCTCAGTTTGCCTTCGAGCGCATCCTCTCCTCGACAAAACTCTTGAAATCCAAGTCGGTGGTAATGACATCGTCCATCAGGAAGAACAGCAGCTCTTTGCGGAGGCTTTCCCGCGCCAAGGCGTTATCCTCCGCCATACGTGCAAACTCCAGCATGTGTTCCATCTTGGAATTCAGACTGCGGTGATGGTCTCTATGCTTCTGAACGTCCGGATAGCCGAGCTTGATCAAAAATGCTTCCTCTCTGGCGAAATGCGCTTTCGCCGCCTGTACGAAATCGGGCACCAGGCGCCGGCATTCGCCAGATTTGTCGTCATCGATCGCCTGAACGATCTGGTTGAGAATATCGGCTAGGTGCTGGTGGTCCTCGTCGAGCGCTTTGGATTCCAACAGGAATGACGGAGTCAACTCTACCATTCGAAATATCCTTTTATGCGGCAGTGTAAATGAAATTCGTCGTTCATCGATCTGCCTCTGCAGGTGCCGGTTTCGACGAAAGCAGCCTTGATTGGGGCCGACAGCAGGACGTTCTGCTGCCCTCATTGTCGCTTTCACCCATGGCGTAGATAAAGACGTAGTCCGGATCGACCCCTGCCGTAATCCGCTTGCTGAGCTCCGGCTCAAAAGCATGATGGACGCGGACATAAAGCTCATCTTGGCTCGTTCTGCTCCCGGTCTGGTTCGAGAGTCGGACATGGACAATATTGTCATGTCCCAGAAGATGCGTGGACTGGACCTCTACCGGGACTCCGCCGGCCCCATCGCTTTCCAGCGTCACGCCTTCGGGACGGACGAGAACCTCGACCCGCTGGCCCTCTGCGAACCCAGGCGCTTGCATCCGGCCCAATGGGATATCCACGCTCCCGCCGTTGACGACACATTCGAACCGGTTCATCAGCCCGAACATTTTGGCGACGAACCTGTGCTGCGGATGGAAGTAGATGTCGTGTGGCCTGCCGGATTGGAGAATCTGGCCGTTGCCGAGAATCTTGATACGATCCGCCATGTACATTGCTTCCTCGGGATCGTGCGTGACCATTACCGTGGCGACGCCGCTGTTCTTGAGAACGGTCAGGGTTTCTTCACGAATCTGTTCCCGCATGTTCGTATCAAGACCGGAGAACGGCTCGTCGAGCAGAAGCAGCTTCGGGTCCGGCGCCAAGGCCCGGGCCAGCGCAACGCGCTGTTGTTGGCCGCCGGACAGCATGTGAGGATGCTTTGAGGTGTATTCTGTCATGCTCACCTGGTCGAGCATTTCCATAGCCCGCTGGCGAGCCTTGGCTGCCGACATACGCCGCAGCCCAAAGCTCACGTTCTCGATGATGGTGAGGTGCGGAAACAGGGCATAGTCCTGGAACATCAGGCCGATCCCCCGGTGCTCGGGCGGCACATGCAGCTCGCCGTCGGCAACCACCTCGTCGTCGATAAGAATCTTTCCTGTCTGCAGCCGCTCAAGGCCCGCGGCGAGACGCAGCAGTGTGGTCTTGCCACATCCGGAGGGGCCGAGAAGGCAAGTCAACTCGCCGGCCGGGACCATCAGTGAGGCATTGTCGAGGACTTGATGGTCTCCGTGGGAATGGCATGCGCCATAAATGTGAAGACCTTTCAAGACTGCCGATCCTGTTTTGAGAATCCTGGTCGAGCACGCGTGATTGCGAAGCTGAGGACGATGACCGGTAGGATACCGAAGCCGACGATTGCCAGCGCCGCAAGCGATGCCTCGCCGAGTTGTTCGTCGGACGCGAATTGATGAACGAAGGTCGCCAATGTGTGAAAGTTGAAGGGCCGAAGGATAACCGTCATCGGCAGCTCCTTCATGCTGTCGACGAAGACCAGTATCGCCGCCGTCAGCACACTGCCACGGATCAGCGGCAGATGAATGCGGCGGAGCGTGCTTAGCGGCCCATGGCCAAGACTGCGCGCGGCGCCGTCCATGCTGGGTGTGATCTTGCCAAGGCTGGCTTCAACGGTGCCGAAGGACAGGGCCAGGAACCGAACGAGATAGCCGAAGGTTACGGCGACGATAGTGCCGCTGAACAAGAGGCCGGTGGAGATGCCAAGGTTTTCTCGCATGAATCCGTCGATGCCATCGTCCAAGGCGCCAAGACTGACAAGGACGCCAACCGCAAGCACCGATCCAGGGACGGCGTATCCCATGCTCGCGAAGCGGACCATGAGCTTCAAAACTCGTTCATTCCTGAGCCGGACACCATAGGCCATAAATATGCCGATTGCCACGGCAAGCACTGCCGCCAGGCCTGAGAGCATGACGCTGTTACGGGCGTGACGAAGCAACTCTGCGCTGGTTGCCGCCTCGAAATTGAGAATCGCAAATCCTGTGAGAACCCCTGCGGGCAACACGAAACCGAACACCACTGGCAACGTGCAACAGATGGTCGCCAATCGGCGCCTCGCGCCTTTCAATTCGTACCCCGGCAACGCCGTGTATTTTGACGCCGTATTGTGAAAGCGCTGCTTGCGTCTGGCAAAACGCTCGGCCGATATGAGAACGACTACAAATAACAAAAGCGTGCCGGCTAGCTGTGCCGCGCCGGCGACATTGTTCATGTTCAGCCAGACGTCATATATGCCCAGCGTGAAGGTGCTGACGGCGAAGAAATCGACAGTTCCGAAGTCGTTCAGCGTCTCCATCAACACCAGCGAGACGCCAATCACGATCGCGGGACGCGCGAGCGGCAGGGCGACCGAGAAGAAGCTCCGCACCGGGCCACGCCCAAGCACCCTGCTGGCCTCGAGAACGCAGACCGACTGCTCCATGAAGGCTGCCCGCGCCAGCAAATATACGTAGGGATAAAACACCAAAGTCATCATCGAGATGGCGCCACCGAGGGACCTGATCTCCGGGAACCAATAGTCCCGCTTGGTCGTCCAGCCGAATGTCTCGCGCAGTATGGTTTGAACTGGGCCGGCATATTCGAGAATGTCGGTATAGACGTACGCGATCACATAGGCCGGCATTGCCATCGGCAGCAGTAGCGCCCACTCGAAAATACCTTTGCCCGGAAACCTGCACATGCTGACCAGCCAGGCGGTGCCGACCCCGATGATCAGAGTTCCCAGTCCGACGCCGATCATCAACTGCAGCGTCGTACCGATGTACAAGGGAAGAACCGTCGACGTGAGATGGACCCAGATATCGTCGCTCGGCGTTAAGCCGATGTAGACGACGGTGGCAACGGGTACCGATACCGTCGCAGCAATCAGGGCTGTTCCGATCGTCCAACCGTTAAGCCATGACCATGAGTCTCGCCTGGCCAAACCGGCTATGCTGGCGCCTGTTGCTTCCATCTGACTGCTCAAATCAACCCTTCACACCGGAAATCCGGATCGCCGACGCAGACTGAGCAACCAGCGGACTCGGCAAGGGAATTAAGCCCAAGTCGGACCAGTTCGCAATATCAGTTGTCGAACCGGACCTCGTCCATGATCCGAGTTGCTCGTGCTCGGTGCTCCGCGATCTTGGATAGGTATACATCGTCGGCCTTGAAACTGCCCCATGAGGCGACCAACGGATGCAAAGCCGTGCCTGTATTGACCGGATATTCGAAGTTTCCCTCGGCATAAATCTTCTGCGCCGCGTTCCCGCTCAGGAATTCGATCAGCTTGATCGCATTTGCCTTATTCTTGGCGCTTTTGGTCGCCGCCGCCCCACTAATATTGACATGGGTGCCGCTGCCTTCCTGGTCGGGAAAGATAATGTTCACCGAAGCTGCCCACTGCTTCTGCTCCGGTTCCTTCTCGTTGGTCATCATCTTGCCCATGTAGTAGGTGTTGCCGAGCGTGACGTCGCACTCACCCTGGTAGACCGCTTTCACTTGCGCGCGGTCGTTGCCTTGCGGCCTGCGGGCAAGATTGGCTTTGACGCCACTGGCCCAAGCCTTGGCGGCATCCTCGCCGCGTGCGGCGATGATCCAGGCAAGCAGCGATACGTT
>CAZCVU010000011.1:13454-19962 GCA_964501745.1 uncultured Flavobacteriales bacterium
TCAGCCAAGTCGTTGTAAGAGGTTACTTCGCCCGGCTTTACCCGCTCCTTATGCGCATAAATGATCCGGGCCCGCGTCGTCAGCCCGTACCAGAGTCCCTGCGGATGCCTGTACTGAGCCGGAATATTGGCTTCAAGAATAGGTGACGTCGTTGACTGTAGTAGCCCGGCGTTGACAAGATTTTGGAGGTTACCGATATCGCTGGTTAGGACGAGATCAGCCGGACTATTGGCTCCCTCGGCCTTCAGCCGCTCGAGCATCCCTTTCTTGATGTATACCATGTTGACCACAATCCCGGTCTCCGCAGTGAAGGCTTCGAGCAGCGGATTCATCAGGAATGGCTGGCGCTCCGAGTACAAGTTTACCTCGGCGGCAGATGCGATCCGCGGCGTTGCCACGATTGCCGACACTATTCCAAGGATCAGCGCGGTCCAAATCGCTCGACACTTCATCTCACTCCTCCTTTCGCGCTGCACATGATACCCGTGTAGGACACGTACTAATAATGCGACGCATTCGCAATTAGACCAAAAACAAAATCGCATGTCGACAGGTCAACAAGCATTGTTTTCGGTCTCTATCGGACAGTTCTGCGTCGCCTCAGAACTTCAGTAGTGTCTTAGTTCATAAACATCAACCGCGTCATGTGGCAAAGCGCCGCGTCTGCGAGCGGTGAATTTACGAGGTTCTAGTAAGCAAGACCGGAAGTACCCGTGCTTGAAGCGGCTGGCTTGCTCGCATAACGTTTGACGCGAGTGTAGGTGTTGTCACACGGAGAGCATCAAGGCCGTGATCTTGCCACGGGTGAGCAAATTCGGCTGGGTCCGGTTCCGTGCCGGGCAGGCGCCGAAGATGAAGGTCGCGGCCAGACGCAGTAGACTCCCCATATGTGAAGTTGCTGGTAGACCAGCGCATAGTCCGACACGGTGCTGGGTGATAAACTGGGCCATTCGATTGAGGAAAGATGACCATGGCAAAGTCGCCTTCGAACCGGTTTGTGCGTACCGCCTCGCATTGGGGCGCCTATTGGGCCGAGGTAGTTGACGACCGTGTCGTCGGCGTAAAGCCCTTCGAGCTGGACGACCACCCTTCACCACTGCTGCAGTCGATTCCGGATCTCGTCCACGGGGCAAATCGCGTCGATCGGCCCTACGTTCGCGAAGGATTCCTCAAGCACGGCAAGGACAGCGATCGTAGCGGTCGGGGCGCCGAACCCTTCGTCCCTGTGGATTGGGAAACCGCGCTCGATCTCGCAGCAGGTGAGATCAAGCGCGTTAAGGAAGAACACGGTAACGCCTCGATCTACGCCGGTTCGTTCGGTTGGGCCAGCGCTGGATCGTTTCACCACGCGCAGGGGCTGGTGAAGCGCTTCATGAACGGTTACGGCGGTTCGACGGTCTATACCTCAGGCTACTCGTTGGGTGCGGCCGGGACACTTCTGCCGCGCATCCTCGGGAATACTTCGGCCGTCACCGGACCCGTGACGACCTGGTCCAGCATTGCCGAAAGCACCGAACTGATGGTTTCGTTCGGCGGGCTGCCCTTGAAGAACATGCAGGTCGAGGCGTTTTGCGCCGGCGACCATTCCGCAGAAAAATGGTTGCGCCGGATCGGCCAGGGTGGTTGCAAGTTCGTCTATGTCGGACCGATCCGCGGCACCGATGCCGCCGATTTTCTCAAACCAGAGTGGTTGCATCCGAGACCGGGATCGGACGTTGCGATGATGCTGGCACTGGCGCATACGCTGATCGAGGAGGAGCTTTGCGATCGCGATTTTCTGGCCAGCCATACCGTCGGCTTTGAGCAGTTTCTACCCTACCTAACAGGCGAAGCCGACGGGATTCCCAAGACACCGGAGTGGGCGGCCGGGATCACAGAGATCGATGCCGAGACAATCCGCGCGCTTGCGCGCCGCATGGCTGCATCCCGCACCATGATTACAATCAGCTGGTCGTTGCAGCGGGCGGATCACGGCGAGCAGCCATTCTGGATGGCTATAACCCTGGCGGCGATGCTGGGTCAGATCGGGCTGCCGGGCGGCGGCTTCGGTTGCTACGGGTCGGTCAATCGGCTTGGCAATCATCGCCGTACCGTGCCGTCGCCGCACATGTCGCAGGGCAAGAACCCGATAGACAGCGTGATTCCTGCTGTTTGTATCACCGACATGCTGCTCAACCCGGGCAAGCCGATGGACTTCAACGGGTCCAAGTTCAACTACCCGGACATCAAGCTAATCTACTGGTGCGGTGGAAACCCATTTCACCACCAGCAGAACATAAACCGTTTGATCGAGGGATGGCGCCGGCCGGACACGGTGATCATCAACGAGATCTCCTGGACCGCGACGGCGCGGCACGCTGATATCGTGTTCCCGGCAACAACGACGCTGGAGCGAAACGACATCACCGCCAGCGGCGCGGACCGGTATTTGTTCGCTATGCACAAGGCGATCGAGCCAGTAGGCGAAGCGCGCAACGACTTCGATATCTTTGCCGACCTGGCGGGCCGCCTTGGCTTCCGTGAGGCCTTTACCGAAGGACGGGACGAGAGGGAGTGGCTACGTCACCTTTACGACATGTCACGCCAACAGGGCGCCCGCTTCGGCGCTGAACTGCCCGATTTCGATGTGTTCTGGGACAGCGGCTATGTTGATGTGCCGCCGCCGGAGACACCAGGCGTCCTGATGGGTGAATTTCGTGAGGATCCGGAGGCCAGTCCCCTCGACACACCCTCGGGAAAGATCGAAATCTTTTCCGAGACTATCGCGGCGTTCGACTATCAGGACTGTCCCGGTCATCCGGTCTGGATGGAGCCAATGGAGTGGCTTGGCGCCGAAGACAAGGTGCAGCGATATCCGCTCCACCTTATCACCAACCAGCCGACCGGGCGGTTGCACGGGCACATGGACCACGCGCGTCTCAGCCAGGGATTTAAGGTGGCCGGTAGAGAGGCAGTTTGGCTCAACCCAGAAGACGCAGGCGTGCGTGGCATCGAGGAGGGTGATGTCGTGCGCGCCTTCAACGATCGCGGACAGTGTCTTGTCGGTGCGTATATTACCGATGCGATTCGGCCAGGAGTGGTGCTGATTCAGACTGGTGCCTGGTACGATCCGGTGGAGCGGGGACGTATCGGCTCGCTCGACCGGCACGGTAATCCCAACGTGCTGACTTTGGATAAGGGTACCTCCAGGCTGGCCCAGGGATCGAGTGCCCAAACGGCTTTGGTAGAAGTGGAGAAATGGGTTGGCGATGCGCCCGCGGTCTCGGTCTTCGAGCCGCCGCTCGTTGCCGCCGAATAGCTGAGGTGCTGGAACTCTACAACTTTCCGCCCTCGACCTGCAGTCTCAAGGTGCGGATTTGCCTCGCGGAGAAGGACCTGGATTGGATCGATCACCGCATGGATTCGCGCGACGGTCAGCACCTGAAGCCCGACTATCTGAAGCTTAATCCAAATGGCGTTGTGCCGACGCTAATCCATGACGGCAACGTGATCATCGATTCGTCGGTGATCCTTGAGTATCTCGACGAGGTTTTCCCCGATGTCAGCCTGGCACCAGATGATCCGGTCGGCCGCGCGCAGATGCGCAAGTGGCTGCGGTATTTCGAGGAGGTCGCCACGCCGGCGGTCCGATTTCCGTCGTTCAACCGGGTGCTCATTCATTCGTTCAAGAAACTTCCGAAGGACAAGTTTGAGAGGGCCGCGAAGTCCCGGCCGTTGCGTAAGCACTTTTACCTCCGAATGGGACAGAAGGGCTTTGGCGACGCCGATATCACCAAGGCGATAGACGATATTCGCGACACCGCGGAGCGAATGGAGGGCGCGCTTGCCGACGCGGGACCGTGGCTGATGGGCGCGCAATATACCTTGGCGGACATCTGTGTGGCACCGTTGATCGACCGCATGGAGGATCTCGGAATGGAGCAGATTTGGGAGCAAGACAGGCCAAATGTGACAGCCTGGTTCCGCCGCATGAAGGAGCGCCCGGCTTATGGTAAGGCTTACTACAAAGGTGCCCGCTTCTCGGAAATATATCCGGATCTGGAACTTGGACGGTCAACGCCGCCGAGTGATGCCGACGCAGTTTGATCGCGTTGCGTCCCTTTGAGCCGGGCTGGGCGACATTTCACCCGGATTGTGTTGACGCTACGCGAGCCCGCATGGGAAAGTTTGAAACGCGGCTTGTGAACAATTGCTTGAGGTTGTCCGGCCATCGAATGTGGCAGCCCTGGCGAAGACACAGACCCATGGATATTGCAGAGCCCAAGATAATCAGACCGGAAGGCGTTGACTCGATGCTCAACTGGCGCGGGGCGATTCCCGCACCGGGACACACAGCGCTCGACGGCCGGCTGCCGCAAGTCCGTCCTGTTCAACACCAGAGACGAAACTACGCATTGCGTTCAGGACGTCCAAATTGTTTCTTGTTATGAAACAATTTTTCCACAAGAAACGCATTTGTTAATTTTATCAGACCAGTCAATATGCAGATCAATTCGGCCATCGAATGCTGCGGCCCCAGCGGAGACACGGACCCATGGACATTGCAGAACCCAAAATAATCAAGCCCGAAGACGTTGACCCAATGCTCGATTGGCGTGGGGCGATTCCGGCTCCCGGACATACGGCGGTCGACTTCGAGGAACGTGTCGATTTCAGGCGCCTCCACAATTACCGGCTCGCCTGCGCCCGCCAAGCGCTCAAGAATTCTGAGCTCGGGGCGCTGTTGTGCTTCGACAACAACAATATTCGCTATATCACCAGCACCAATATCGGCGAGTGGGCACGCGACAAGGTGGCGCGCTACACGCTGCTTGCCGGCGATGAGGAGCCGCACCTTTGGGACTTCGGTTCGGCTGCAGCGCATCACCGCATTCATGCGACCTGGTTGCCGCAAAGCTGTTGCCACGCCGGCATGGTCGGGCTGCGGGGCGCCGTGCCGCCGAGCGCTGGCCTGATGCGCAAGGCAGCGGAAGAGATCAAGGCGCTGATGGTGCAGGCTGGTGTCGCGAACCTGCCGCTCGGGATCGATATCGCTGAACCGCCGATGATCTTTGAGCTGCAGCGACAGGGCATTGAGGTTCGCGATGGCCAGCAGGTCATGTTGGACGCGCGTGAAGTCAAGAACATGGATGAGATCATTCTCCTCAATATGGCGGCGTCGATGGTAGATGGGACCTATCAGATGCTCTACGAGGAAATGAAACCGGGCGTCCGCGAGAACGACCTCGTCGCGAAGGCGAACGAGATGCTTTATGAGATGGGCTCGGACGACGTCGAGGCCATCAACGCTGTTTCGGGCGAGCGCTGCAGTCCGCATCCACACAACTTCACCGACCGTATTCTGCGGCCAGGCGACCAGGCATTCTTCGACATCATTCAGGCCTTCATGGGGTATCGGACCTGCTATTACCGCACCTTCAACATCGGCAAGGCAACCGATGTCCAGCGCGATGCCTACAAGCAGTGCCGGGAGTGGATTGACGCCTCGATAGAGCTGGTGCGGCCGGGCGTCGGCACGGATCAGATCGCCGCTGTCTGGCCCAAGGCAGGGGAATTCGGGTTCAGCGACGAGATGGAAGCCTTTGCCCTGCAATTCGGTCATGGTCTCGGGGTTGCGCTGCACGAGAGGCCGATTATTTCGCGGCTGGTTTCCTTTGACGAGCCGATGGAGCTCAAGGAAGGCATGGTGTTCGCGCTCGAGACCTATTGTCCGGCCAAGGACGGGTTCTCGGCGGCTCGGATCGAGGAGGAGGTGGTTGTCACGAAGGACGGGCCACGGGTTATTACACTCTTCCCGGCTGACGAACTCCCGGTCGCAAACGCCTACTGAGCTGTATCGCAAGCCCTGTTGCGGGCGAGCGATTGGGCAGCTTTTCACAGCAACCTACCGGTCGGGCGATCGTCGGACGTAACGCTTGAGTTTAGGGGGAACGACGAGGTGGCATCACGAGCAAAGACAAAGGCGGCTCCCAAGGCGCTTGCGAACGACGATATCGGCGAGGACGTTCGCTTGGCGCTCTACCGCAGCCAATTCGAGATACGGCAACTGGAGAAACGGGCCTACGACATGTTCCTGCAGAACATGGTCAAGGGCACAAGCCACCTGGCGATTGGACAGGAGGCAATTGCCGCCGGATTCGCCGTCGCCATGAACCCTGACGATTACACATTCTGTACCTACCGTGGCCACGCCCACACGCTGGCGCGGGGCGCGCCGATGGCGGGTATTCTGGGCGAGTTGATGGGCCGCGAATGCGGGCTGCTCGGCGGCAAGGGCGGGTCGATGCATCTGACCAGCGTCGAGCATGGTGCAATGGGGTCATACGCGATTGTCGGCGCACATCTGACAATAGCTGTAGGCGCGGCCTGGTCGGCCAAATACCGTGCAACCGATCAGGTCACCGTCTGTTTTTTCGGTGATGGGACAACGAATATTGGCGCCTTCCACGAAGCGGTGAATCTTGCCGCGGTATGGCAGCTGCCGATTGTCTTCGTCTGTGAGAACAAT
>CAZCVU010000012.1:0-19412 GCA_964501745.1 uncultured Flavobacteriales bacterium
GGCTGCGGGCGGGGATTGGGGCGGCGAGACGTGGAGCATGTCGAAATCAAAAGTAACGGTTTCGCCCTCTTTGTCACCACCGACGACCTTGAAGGTGGCTTTCTTAGCGTTGCTGTCGATGGCAACCAAGTTGTGCTGGAAATGCACGTTGATGCCATACCTTGCGACGACCTTGACGAGCTCCGCGGCAAACAAGGGTACGCTGAACATGCCCGGCGCATGCGTCAGAAAATGCAGATCGCAATCGCCAAGGATTCCACGCTTCTTTAGATGATCAGCCGTGAGATAAGCGATCTTCTGAGGTGCCCCCGGACACTTGAAAGGAAGTGGCGGCTGCGTGAAAAGGGCCTTGGCACCAGCTTTAAGGTCCTGCAGGCACCGCCACGTGTAGTCGACGTATCTGGTGTCGTAATTGCTACAAACACCGTTCTTGCCCAGCGAATCCTGGGCGCCCTCGATAGCGTCCCAGTTCAATTCCACACCCGGACACGCCACGAGATAATCGTATGAAAGTGTCGCGCCTGTGGCGAGTTCAACTTTGTTGTTTTCGGGATCGAAACCCGTCACCGTGCCCTTGATCCACTCTACTCCAGGCGGAATCAAAGTACTTTCTAGGCGGTGGTTTTGCGCCAGCGATTGGACACCCGCACCGACCAGTGTGAAGGCGGGCTGATAGTAGTGCGTTTCGGCCGGCTCGACGATAGCGATACCGAGTCGGCGCTGGCCTTCCCGGCGGCGAAGAGAGGCGGCGACCGTAATCCCAGCCGTTCCGCCACCTACGATGAGAATCTGATGATGCGTTGTTTCTGGCACGATCCCGCCTCCCTGATCAGCCCAATTGGGCGTAGTCGATAATCTCCAAATAACCTTGGACGAATTGTCCGTAGTGGCCTGCATGCCTGTACATTGGCAGTGACGTTTCCAACGAACAGTACGATTTGTCGGCTAGACTAGCCGATGACAGCGCGGCCGCACAAACGTCTCGATGCTCGGCTGTCGGTGGCCGCTGGTCACGATGGCGGCGACAGCCGGTTCAACAGGATACGGTAGGGCGTGGAAATCACCGGGTTTCCCCACAGCCCCGCTGAAATGAGCAATCCAACATATGCCCGCTTTGGGTCAAATGCGGACATTTCCTCACGTCACGATGAGAGTCTGCTGTTAGCCAAGAGCAGACATTAGGGGCGTGCTGATCACAGGCCCGGTGTTGTCTCCGACCGGTCACCGGCGACATAACGGCCAACGTCAATAACGTCGATAATCAACGACGCAGCGTTGAGAATCATCAAGACCCGTAGCCAGATACCAAAGAAATCGTCGGGTGGGATTTGCTCGAGCCGCATCCACAGGAAGTAGAGCAACGGAATCCAAGGAATGTGACCGAGACCCAAGAGGCGCGTAAAGCCTACGAGCGCAGTCAAACCTGTCATCAGGATCACACTAGCGATCAAAGTTCCTGCAACAACCTGCGCCTCGAGGCGGTTGAGAAAGAACAGCGGTATCACAAAGTTGACAATCACAAGCAGCGCAAGCCAAAGGCGCCAATGGATCGGCATCTTCATCATGCCTCTGTTGAATTTGATAAACGCGTGTATGGTTTTCCCTATTGGTTGTAACCCTCATCTAGCCAAAAGCGGATATTTCTTGGGAAGAGGGTAGCCAGCCGCTAAACGTCATACTCCAAGAGTTCGCAGGTGGTTCGATAATCGGAACTTGAGAGCAGATAGTCTGCGCTGTGTTTTGGAATATGACGTCTTGGAAGTATCTGGATTTGACTCGTTCCGCCGCGAGAACCACTCACATTGCCAGTGATTTTGTCGTAGTTCTGCCAATTGCGTGAGTAATTCTGGTCGTAGGGAAGGTTCAGAATTTTGCAGGCTTTGCCGAGTTCCTTTTCATGATCTTTGGCAAGATGCTCGTAGCGGAAAAAGCCTATCTTGGCGGCGTATTCGGCAAACAATCGCATGCTCCGTAGCAGCAGATCGAACTCCGCGCCGCCATAGTTCTGCCAGATCTGCAGCCGCTGAATACTTTGACTTTGGTCCAATGGATGTCGAACCAGACAGAGCTGTTTGATGTCATAGGTATCTCGCAGCGAGTCTATCAAACAGAGCCTGTTGGGTTGTGTGTCCAGGAACGTGACGCCAGGAAGTCCAGATGGTTCCAGTCCCGAATAACCAGCTGTTTCCCGTTTTCAGCGCAGCGCTGGTGAATCAGATCGATCGTCGTCTTGAAGTCCGGCTGAGGCCCCGCGTTCAGATCTGTAATGTCATCATCGGTCAAAAGACCGAACCAGTCCTTTGCTTGAATCCAGGGCGGAACCATCCACCCTCTGGGATTGATTTCGCTCAGAAGGACAACACCGCTCATCACCCCGATGCATTTGCAGAAGACGGTACCGCCAGATCGCGCAAGGCTATGAATGACGCTAATTTCGGAGGCGTGGCTCACATTGCACCGACATTTCCGGGAAACCGTCAATTGGATGCCGACTGTAGTCGATTCTTATCATCATTCGAATAGATTCACCTTCGCCGTCGGCGTCACGCTTAAGATCAAAACTGGTGCAGCGCAAAATTCCGCTCTAGTTCGCTGCCACTAGGGCTCGTCCGCAGGGCTGACGGGGGCTCGCGGAGGGGGTAGTTTGTAGCAGCCATCGCAACGTGTCGCGACAACGGACGCTCCGCATGCCAGAGAATTCTCCTCAGCGACCGCAGGCTTCGGCCGCTCTCGCGCAAGCTGTGAAGCAGCATCGTGCGGGACATGCCGCGCGTGCGGCCGAACTTTACAGGGAGGTGTTGGCGCTCGATCCGGAGCAGGCGGACGTGTGGCGCTATTTGGGAGCCGCCCAGCGCGATTGTGGAGAGATTTCGGCAGCGCTTGACGCCTTTCAACAGGCGGTTAAGCGGGCGCCCGAGAACGCCTCCTACCGCGCGGAACTGGCAACGACTTTGCACGGCGCTGGACGTCTGCAGGATGCGGTCGAGGCCTACCAGGCGGCGCTCGATGGTGATCCAACCGATCATGCCTGCCGCAACAACCTTGCCGGTGCGCTTAGCGCGTTGGGGCGCAAAGTTGAGGCGGTTGAGGAGTATCGCAAAGCGCTACAGGGTGATCCGGACAATGTCGATATCATCGTCAATCTTGGGGTGACGCTGCGAGAGACGGGAAATCCCGCCGAGGCCGCAGAGTTGCTACGCTTGGCGTTGGAGACCGTTGACGCACCCGCGCGGGCGCACGCCGCGTTGGCCGACGCCTGCGCCGACCTGGGCGATCGAAGCACCGCCATCGATGAGTACCGGCTTGCGCTACTCTACGAACCGGAAAACGCATTGGCGGAGGCGGGCGCGAGCCTTGGTGTCTTGCTGCAGAGAGAAGGCCGGACCGAGGAGGCATTTGCCGCCTACCGCGAAGCGCTCCGCCGCGATCCCGGATCCGTACTCGCACTCACCAATCTCGGTGCGCTCAAGGTCGAGACGGGCCAGCTGGAGGAAGCGCTGACGCCGCTGCAGGAAGCCGTGGGGCTGGCGCCGACGGATGCACCGGCACGCTGCAACCTGGGTGCGGCGCTGCAGAGGCTTGGACGTGCCGACGAGGCTGAGACATGTTTGCAGGCCGCACTCGAGATGGATGACGAATACGCAGCGGCATGGGGCAATATGGGGAATGTGCTGCAGGACAAGTTGCGGCTCGACGATGCCCTGCAGGCGCACAACCGTGCACTCATGCTCGAACCGGAGAACCCCGAATTACACTGGAATCGAGCCATGACGCTGCTTTTGGCCGGCGACCTCAAGGCCGGTTTCGAAGAGTATGAGTGGCGGCTGAAAATGCCCAAAATCGCAGCGCGCGCATTGGCGTTGCCGGTCTGGCAGGGCGAGGATCCGGTGGGCGCCTCAATCTTGCTGGTTGGCGAACAGGGCCTGGGCGACACCATCCAGTTTGCCCGTTTCGCACCGCTCCTTGCCAAAAAGGGCGCGCGGGTTGCCATCACTTGCGCGCGATCCCTGGTAACATTGCTTGCGACGCTTGATGGTGTTGAGCGGGTCGTGGCGGCCGACGATCCGGTCCCAAGCCACGACTACAATCTACCACTCATGAGTCTTCCGCATCGGTTGGGCATCACATCCACGACGATCCCGGGTGAGGTGCCGTATCTAAGCGTTCCCGGCGGTGCCACACCACCACCGGATCGCGGGACAAAGCGCCGTATCGGCATAAGTTGGAGTGGCAACCCCGAGCATCCAGCGGATCGCCAGCGATCGTCGGGGCTCGCGGTCCTTGGACCCCTGTTCGACAGGTCCGGAATAGAGTGGATCAGCCTGCAATTCGGACCTGGCGTCGAGGCGATAGTCGATCAGGGGCTTGCCGAGGTGATTGCGGATTGGGGTCCCTATCTCGATGGGTTTGGCGATACCGCCGCGGCGTTGGATGCCATCGATCTTGTCATTACGATAGATTCGGCAGCAGCGCACCTTGCCGGCGCGCTCGGCCGTCCGGTTTGGCTGATGCTCAAATATGCGCCCGATTGGCGCTGGGCAGCAGAGGGCGACGCGACGCCCTGGTACCCAACCATGCGCCTATTCCGGCAACAGCAGCCGGGTGATTGGAGCGGTGTCGTCGATCGGGTCGCGCAGGCGCTGGACGGTCTTGAATGAGCGCTTTGCTGAAGCGGACCTACGACTGGACGATGGGCCTTGCCGGGCATCGCCACGCCGTCCGTTGGCTGGCTGTGGTGAGTTTTATCGAGAGTTCGGTGTTTCCGATTCCCCCCGATGTGATGCTGATTCCCATGGTCTTGGCTCAACGCGCCCGCGCCTGGACCTTCGCGGCTCTCTGCACGCTTGCATCGGTGCTTGGCGGGATCGCTGGCTATGCAATCGGGTTATTGCTGTTTGAGAGCGTTGGTCGGCCGATCGTCGAGCTTTACGGATACGCCGCTGAGTTTGACCGGTTTCGCGACTACTACCAGGCTTATGGTGCCTGGATCGTCACCGTCTTCGCCGTCACCTTCCTTCCCTATAAGGTTGTTACGATTGCCAGCGGCGTCGCGGCACTGGATCCGCTCAGTTTCATCACCGCATCCGTGCTCGGTCGTGGCGCTCGATTCTTCGCATCGGCTGCGCTGTTGTGGTACTTCGGTCAGCGAATCCAATCGTTCATCGAGGCGCGGCTCGGTCTCGTAGCAAGCGCTTTCGTGGCGCTTTTGGTGGCCGGTTTCTTGATCGTCAAGTTTGCCCTCTGAGCTTCGAGCGAGGCGAAGATGAGTAGTGGAAAACCATTCACTATCGGGCCATTTGGCTTCGCCTTGGGGTTGTTCTTGGCGAGTCTCGGCGTGTTGGGATCAGCTTACGCGGCGCAGTATTGGGGCGGGCTCGCGCCATGCAAACTCTGTCTCTATCAGCGCTGGCCGTGGTGGATTGTTGGCGGGTTGGGACTGCTGGCGTTGTGGGTCGTCTCACGCCCGCGCCTCTGGCGCTTTGCTATCGGGTTTTGCGGGCTGACGTTGATGGCTGGTGCGGGGCTAGCAGTATACCATGTTGGTGTCGAGCAGCATTGGTGGCTCGGGCCTGCGAGTTGCACGTCGTCTGGTACGCCGGCGTCGTTTGAGGAGCTTAAGGCACAAATCTTGGCGGCGCCTGTTGTTCTTTGTGACCAGATACGTTGGTCCCTATTTGGCATTACCTTGGCTGGCTTCAACGCAATTGTCTCGTTCATTGTCGCGACAGCATCATTGCTGGCAGTGTGGTCGTCGGCCCGCAGGGAAGAATCATGACCAAGCAGGTAGATAAGAGGAGCCGCGCGGCTCGTATGGCGCCGGCCTATTTGCCAGGCGACGTCAAGCCGGACGAATCGGTGCAACAGATGATCCGCGTCGACCATGCCGGAGAATACGGTGCCGCACGCATATACCAAGGTCAGTTGGCAATACTGAGGTCGGGTCCCGATGCGGATGCCGTCAAGGAGATGGCCGATCAGGAGAAGCATCATCTTGCGAGATTCGATGAGATTCTCGTCGATCGACGTATTAGGCCGAGCGTCTTGAGTCCCTTGTGGCATACGGCCGGCTACGCCCTCGGCGCGGCGACGGCTCTGCTCGGTCCGCGTGCCGCGATGGCGTGTACCGCGGCGGTGGAAGAGGTCATCGACCAGCACTATGCCGAGCAGGCACAAGCGTTGGGGGACGACGAGAGCGAGTTGCGCAGCCTGATCGAGCAGTTTCGTCAGGATGAACTCGCCCATCGCGATATCGCTCTCGATCGCGGCGCTGAGCAGGCGCCCGGATATGAACTGATGACCGGTGTCATCAAGGCCGGCTCACGCCTGGCGATCTGGCTGGCAAAACGGTTCTAGCTACTGGCTGTTTGCGTTCGCGCATCTGGCGATCCCGTGACAGAGATGGGCCAGACGATCGGCGCCGTGATCCGGTTGGCCCTAGGGCTCCAGCTCCGTGTCCCAATACAGGAAGTCGCCCCAGCTCTCGTGAAGAAAGTTGGGTGGGAAGCTGCGACCATTTTCCTGCAACTGCCAACTCGTCGGCTGCGCAACGTTGTGACGCGGGAACATGCTGGCCTCCCTTGATAGGCGGCCACCCTTGCGCAGGTTACAGCTGCTGCACGCGGTCACAACATTCTTCCAGGTCGTACGTCCACCGCGCGAGCGCGGCACAACGTGGTCGAACGTAAGCTGTTGGGCAGGTCCTGGTTCGCCGCAATACTGACAAGTGAAAAGGTCGCGCAGAAAGACGTTAAATCGCGTGAAGGCCGGCCGCGGCGCCGGCGGCACATACTCTTTCAGTGAAATAACGCTTGGCAACCGAAGCTCGATGCTCGGCGAGCGGACGACCTGATCGTACTCGGAGACAACATTTACGCGGCTGAGAACGACCGCCTTGATCGTATCCTGCCACGGCCACAACGACAGCGGAAAGTAGCTGAGCGGCCGAAAGTCCGCATTCAGCACCAAGGTTGGGGACTCGTTAAATCCTTGCATCACGCCACGATACCCGCCGTCCCACTTACTCCAAAATGCTCGCCAAACGCGCATAAAATAAGACGAAACAACGGTCTGATAGCGGAAATCGCCATCTCATACAAGAACATCGCTGTTTCGCGACCGTATCTGAAGTAGGCGCGATAATACCTGCACTAACCCGTGGTCCGGTCCATTCAGTCACCAAGCTGCTCCCGAAGAAACGCGCCGCCACTGGAAAGTCCATGTTCGTCGATGCCATGTCCCAGGCCAGGACGTTCGATCCTGCTCACGGGTACATCCACCGCTTCCAGGGCGTTCATTGCGGTGGCAAGAGACTCGAACGGTACGACCGGGTCTGCGTCGCCGTGGATCAGCAAAGTTGGGGGGCGGGCGCGGATCTCCTCAGCTAGCCGGTCGGCGGCAACAAGCCGGCCCGAATAGCCGACGATGGCGGCGACCTGCTGTGTTCTGCGTAGGGCGACATGCAATGCCATCATGGTGCCCTGACTGAAGCCGACAATGGCCGTTTGGCTCGGTGCCAGGTTGCTACGGGCAAGCTCGGCGTCGATAAACCGATCGAGAATGGGTGCCGCTGTCTCAACACCTGCGGCAAGCCGCTCGGGCGAGCGGTCCTCGACGCTGAACCACTGACGCCCCATAGGTGCCATGTCGCACGGGAAAGGTGCATCCGGCGCGATGAACCGGGCGCGGGGCAGCAGCTTCGCCCAATGCGGCGCCAGGCCGATCAGGTCGTTGCCGTCAGCGCCCAGCCCGTGCAGCAGAATAATCAACTGGTCGGGTTCCAGATCGGCTTCGGGACCATAGTCCGGTCCGCTGAGAACGGTACTCATTGCCGTGCAACTTTCTTCTTTGCCGACGGTGCATCCGCTCCCAAAGGTGCACCTCGGTAATATCTCCACATCAGGATCGCGACGATCCCGCGCCATGGCCGCCAAGGCTCGGCAAGCGCTTCCATGCGTTCTCGGTTCGGGCGCTTCTTCAGCCGCTTCAGCCGCTGTACTGCGGTGGCCACGGCAAGGTCGTCGGCCGGCCAGACATCGGTGCGGCCGAGGGCGAACAGGAGGTATATCTCAGCGCTCCAGCGGCCGATGCCCTTATGGCTGATCAGGCTGGCCATGGCGTCGTCTTCGGGCAGCCGGGCGAGCTCATTGGGATCGAACTCTCCAGTGACGATTGTCTGCGCTAGCGCTCGACCGTATTCGATCTTGCGGCCGCTCAGGCCCACCGCCGAAAGGGCTGCGTCGTCGAGCGCGAGGAAATTCTCTGGCGTCAAAGGGTCGGCTGCGGCCTCCAGTCGCGCGCGAATCGCCGACGCGGCGGCGGCTGAGATTTGCTGAGCCGTGATGATGCTAATCAACGTGCCAAACCCAGGTTCGCGATCGCGCGATGGCGGATGTCCAACCTCCTTTACCGCGCGGGCGATATCGGCGTCGCGGCGGGAAAGTTCCTGCAGAGCCTCGGCGATCAACTCGTCAGTAATGGCCATGGCAATTGACATAACGCAGCCTCGGGGATAGTGCCAGTATCATGGTTGTCACGCGCTTCGCGCCGAGCCCGACCGGGCGGCTACATGTCGGCCATGCCTATAGCGCGCTTTTCGCCTGGGATGCAGCGCGAAAGTCTGGCGGTCGCTTCATATTGCGGATCGAGGATATTGATCCGCAGCGTTCGCGGCCCGAATTCGTCGATGCGATCTACCAGGATCTTGCCTGGCTCGGCCTGCGCTGGGCCACTCCGGTGCGCCGCCAGTCGATGCATCTGCCTGCCTATGTCGCCGCCCTTGCGGTCCTGTCTGATGCGGAACTGCTCTACCCCTGTTTTTGTACCCGCAAAGACATTCGGGCTGAGATCGCGCAGGCTGGCGTCGCGCCGCATGGTCCGGACGGACCAATATATCCGGGGCTGTGTCGCCATCTGGACGCCGGGAAACGCGGCTCGTTGATCAAGGCGGGGCGGTCCTATGCGTTGCGCTTGGATAGCGAGAAGGCAATCGCTCGTACTGGGCCGCTGACATTCGTCGATCATGGAGAAGGCACGGTCGAGGTCGACCCGATGTTGGTCGGCGATGTCGTGCTGGCGCGCAAGGATGTGGCGACCAGCTATCATTTGTCGGTGACCGTCGACGACGCGCTACAGGGTGTGACGCTGGTTACCCGCGGCGAGGACCTGCTGCTTGCAACCCACATTCACCGGTTGTTGCAAGTTCTCCTCGGATTGCCGCAGCCCGAGTACCACCACCATCGCCTGCTGACCGACGATGAAGGCAGGCGCTTCGCCAAGCGCGACGGTGCCGTGACGTTGCAGGCGCTGCGCCAAGCAGGCCAATCACCGGCCGAAGTACGCGCCCTGATCGATTTCGCCGGCTAGCAGGATGGCGGCGGCGTCCAGCGCGATCAAGGCGCCTGGCGCTAGGCTCTGAGTCCCCCGCAAAGCGCCGCATAGTCAGGCTCGTTGTCGGGCGTCAGGATGCCGTGGCGGATCAGGAAATCGATGATGGCCAAATTACAGTTGAACTTGAAGGCAAAGCCGTCGCGGACCGTTTCGGCCAGCTGGGCGATCGGCCACAGTTCGAACTCTTCGACCTCCCCATCGACGTTGTGCGGCGTGAAATCGTCCGGCAGCTCCAGGTCGTAGCAAAACATTTGATCCGGTTTCAGGCCGTCGGGAACCTGGTGCGCGTAGGAGATCATGCCAACGGCAACCGCTAGCTGGGAAATCTCAGCGGGAATGCCGGCTTCCTCAGCCGCTTCCTTGATCAGGTTGGCGCGCAAGTCGATACCGATCGGCTGGCCACCAGCCACCATATTGTCGAGCATTCCGGGGTATGTAGGTTTGTCCGTCGCGCGCCGGGCGACCCACATAAAGAGTTCATCACCGCGTCGCACGTAGCCGTTGACGTGAAGACCCCAGGCGCGCACACCGAGCGCCGGACATGCTGCGCGCTCGATCTGCATCAAGGGCGGATCACCCCACTCCCTCATGACCGGATACGGCTCATCGCGCCATCCCGTAATCAATCCCTGATCCGCGAACGCCCTGAGGGCAGGTTCGACCGCGGCGCTGCGCGTGGCGTAGTCGTCGGCATGCGGCGCCAAGGCAACCGACAGTTCACTGACGGCAAATGTCTCGGGCCAGCGCCCGACAGCCGCACCGAGTTCATGATGCACCCAGCCGATTCTCGACGCGCCCACTGTAAGCGGCAGGAATTCGCGCAGGTTTGCGTTGTTGCAATGGCTGATATGGTCGAGATAGCTCACGCCGAATCGTCCCGCTTGGTCTGAATTTCAGCTACCGGTTTGGTCGATCGCCACCGCCCCTTCGGCAAGCAGCGCTTCGATAGCCGTGTCGTCGAATTCGAGCTCGAGCAAAACTTCCTTCGTATGTTGGCCGAAGCGCGGCGCGCCACGCCCGCTGGGCGGGCCGAGATTTGAGAGCTTGATCGGCGGACCGATGGCCTTCGTCGTGCCGCCCTGCGGATGGTCTACTTCGAGTACCATATTGCGGGCCCTCACCTGCGGGTCCGATTGCATCTGCGCGATGTCGAGTACCGGCCCGGCCGGGATGCCTGCCGCCTCCATGCAGGCCAGCCAGTCGGCGCTGGGACGGCTCTTGAAAATCGGCGCCAGCGTATCGACGAGGCGATCGAGATGCGCCATCCGGTCTTCGTTTGACCGGAAGTCCGGATCGTCGGCTAACTCTGCGGCCTCAATGACGTCGAGCAGGCGTAGCCAATTGGTCTGATTTGCGGCCCCGACGTTGATCCAGCCGTCGGCCGTCGGGAATGCCTGATAGGGCGCCAGCAGCGGATGCGATGAGCCGAGGGCCGATGCGGCCTCGCCGGTCGCGAAACAAATGGCCGACTGCCAATAGCTATGCGTGACACCAGCTTCGAGAAGCGAGGTGTCGACGAGACCGCCCTCACCTGTCTTCAGGCGCCTCACATAGGCAGCCGTGACGCCTAATGCGGCAAGGATCCCGGCCGTGATATCGGTGACGGGCGCGCCGACTTTGATCGGCGGTCGCCCAGGGGCCTCACCTGTGATGCTCATGAGACCGCTCATGCCCTGGGCAATCAGATCGAATCCACCGCGATCCGCATAGGGGCCGGTCCGGCCAAAGCCGGAGACGGCACAGTAGATCAAGTTGGGATGGCTGCTCTTCAGATCGTCGTAGCCGAATCCAAGCCGCTCCATAGTGCCGCGCCGGAAATTCTCGATGACGACGTCTGCGCCGGCAATCAAGCGTGACAATACTTGGCGTCCGCCGTCCGTCTTCAGATTGAGCGCGACGCCCTTCTTGTTGCGGTTGACGACCAGGAAAGCGGCTGCAACGCCGTTGATGGCCGGCGGCAGAAAGCGCCGTGTATCGTCGCCGCCGGGAATCTTCTCGACTTTGATTACCTCAGCGCCCAAATCGGCCAGCATCAGGCCACAGACCGGACCGGCCATGATATGGGCCAGCTCGACTACCCGCACGCCGTCCAGCGGGACCATCCTAGCGGCCTTTGAACTTGGGTTTGGTCTTGTCGACAAAGGAGCGGCGGCCAGCCAAGAAATCCTCGGTTCCGAAACAAGCAAAGCCCTCGTCCAGTTCATGCTTGCCGAGCGGCGTCGGGTCGAGCAGCCGGGTGGCAAACTTCTTGTGCCAGCGATGCACCAGCGGCGCACCTTCGGCGATGCGCCGGGCGGCCTCGAGCGAGGCGGCTTCGACCGCGTCGTCCGCTACGACGCGCGTGACGATGCCCATCGCCTGTGCCTCTTCAGCATCATAGATGCGGGCTTCCAGCAGGATCTCCAGGGCACGGGTACGGCCAACCAACCGGATCAGGCCGTCTAATTCCGGATAAGCCATGACCAGACCGAGTTTTGCCACCGGGACGCCGAAGCGGCTCGACTGGCCACAGACCCGGATGTCGCAAGAGCCAGCGATCTCAAGGCCCCCGCCGACACAGATGCCATGGATCATCGCCACGCTCGGCACCGGACAGCTAGCGATCGCCTCAAGTGTGGCATGCATCAGGGCGCCATAGTCACGGGCCTGCGCAATATTCGAACGCTCGGTTTCGAATTCGTTGATGTCGTTGCCTGGGCTGAAGGCCTTCGTTCCCGCACCCCGTAGAACGATGCAGCGCAGCGCGTCGTCAGCGGCAAGATCCCGTATGACTTGGCCGAGCTCCGTCCACATCGCTTTCGTGAGCGCGTTCAGCTTGTCTTCGCGATTGAGGGTTACAATCGCGGTATCACCGTTCCGCGCCAGCAATACGCCTTCTGTGCTGGTGGTCGCGTCGCCCATATGCTTCCTCTGTCTTTGCGGCCAAAGATATGGCAGGAATCGGGACAACGGCCAAGCCGGTTGGCTGCCGCAGATACGCCTTGGAGGAACTTGCAATGGTCAATGCCGCAGTTGTCGGTATGGGGTGGTGGGGTAAGAAGGTCGTCGAAAGCCTGCACGGCATGACCGACAAACTTCGCCTGGTACGCGCGGTTGACGTTAACCCAGGGCCGGTTGCGGAATTTTGTGAAGGGCGTGGCCTTGTACTTTCCGCCGACTATCAGGATGCGCTCGAAGACGCGTCGGTGGCGGCCGTGATCTTGTGCACGCCGCACCTGGCCCACGAGGAACAGGTTGCCCGGGCTGCAGCCGCCGGGAAGCATGTCTTTTGTGAGAAGCCGCTGGGGCTGACGCGAGCCAGCGCCGAGCGGTCGGTTGCAGCCTGCAGCGAGGCGGGCGTGGTTCTCGGCATAGGTCATGAGCGCAGATATGAAGCGGCAATGGAGGAGATCAAACGCCTGATCGATAGCGGCCGGTTGGGGACGATTATGCATGTCGAATCCAACTTCTCGCACAACAGGTTCGTTGGCATGCCGCTCGACAATTGGCGGGCCGACGAGCACGAGGCGCCGGCCGCGGGCATGACCGGCATGGGCGTCCACTTGACCGATTGCTATATCGATATGTTGGGTCCGATATCCGAGGTGAGTGCGATCACCGCCAAGCGGGTCGTTGAGATGCCGGCCGGCGACATCGTTTCCGTCCAGTTCCGCTTTGCTAGCGGTGCTACGGGCTATCTCTGTGCGGTTTCGGCGACATCCTACTATGGCCGGTTCACGGTGTTCGGATCGGATGGCTGGGTCGAGGCCAGCGACGACGCCCGTCCTGACGAAGGCGGGGCCAGCCATTTGACCGTTTGCGGCAGGGATGACGTCAGGACGGTGACCGACTACCAGCCCTTCGACGCCGTCAGGGCCAACTTCGAGGCCTTTGCTGACACGATCGGCGGCCAGAGCGCGTACCGGTTCACCAATGAACAGTTGATCCACAATATCGCAGTCTTTGAAGCGATCTTGGAATCGGCAGAGGCGGGGCGACCCGTTGCAGTAATCTAACGCGAGTGTTGAGCGGTACTGGAGGGCATGGAAAACGCCGCAGGCATGGCCTATGCTGCAACACAATGTGAGGCCGATAACGGCTTGCGGGTGAAGGGACGTTCTTTGGGAGATATCGCATGAAACAACTCAATGTGGGAATCATCGGCACCGGCTGGTGTGGCGGAATTCGCGCCAATACCTGCGCCTCGCATGCGTTGGTCAACGAGGTGCATGTGGCTGAAATCAAGCCCGATCGCCTCGCGGAGGTTGCGAAGGAGTCCGGCGCGGTTACGGCCACCGCGGATTATCGCGAGCTGCTGGACAACGAGGCCATCGATACATTCATTATCTCTGCGACCCCGGAGCACACGCACTACACGATGACGCGTGATTGCCTGCAGGCGGGCAGACATGTGCTGCTCGAGAAGCCGCTGGCTTTGGAGCTCGAGGAAGCCGACGAGCTAATTGCCCTTGCCAACAAGTCGAACCTGAAGTTTGCGATCGGCTATTCGCAACGTTTCAATCCAAAATTTGCCTATGTAAAACAATGTGTTAGCGATGGTACGCTGGGCGAGCCCGTGAGCGCGCTGGTCAGCCGGCACATCACGCGCAATCTCGGCAGCAAGATCAGCGGCCGCATCAAGCTTTCGCCGGCGGCGATGGAAGCGACTCATGACATCGACTTCGTTCTCTGGTGTCTGGAGCCGGCAAAGCCGATTCGTGTGTATGCACAGGCGGTTGAGCGCGTAATGAAACCGATCAACGATGTTGCCGATTGCATGTGGATCGTAGTCACCATGGATGACGGCACCGTTTTCACGATTGGTGCAGGCTGGATCATGCCGCCGGCCTACCCCAATTTCTCGTCGACCAATGTCGAGTTCGTCGGCAGCGAAGGCGCCCTGATGGTCGACGACAGTCACCGCGATGTCGTGTTGAGCAAGATGAATGGGGGAACGGTGTTCCCGCTGTCGACCATGCCGGGCGAGCCGGTCGGTCACGTTTATGCCGGGCCTATGCACAACGAGACGATCCACTTCCTGGAAGCCGTCGCCTACAATCGGCCGGTTATGGCGACGCCGGAGCAGGCACGCCAGGTGATGGAGGTCTATATGGCAGCCGACCTGTCGGCCGAGAGTAACCAGCCGGTCACGCTACCGCTCGCGCCATCGGCGGGAATGAAGTTGGCGGCGGCGGGGTAGCACCGTCCCGCTTCCAAGCGGCGGCGTTCAGCGCACGTCGAACAGGAACAGCAGGAGCGTCAGGCTGAATGCCGATAGGGCGGTCGAGGCGAAGACCGCCGATGTGGCGGGCGCGATGCAGATCGAGTAGCGCTGCGCGAACAGGAAGGCCAGGACGCCCGCCGGTAGCGCGGAGACAATCACACCGACCTGCATCCACAACTCCGGGACGTCGAATACGAAACTTGCCAGCAGCCAGACGATGGCGGGCTGGACGGCAAGCTTGAGCACCACCATCATCGTCGCTTCCGAGGCATTGCCCGCCAAGCGATATTGGGTCAAGGCGGCCCCGGTAACGAACAGCGCGCAGGGCGGTCCGGCACTGCCGAGCAGCGCCGCAATATCGTCGATTGGCCCGAGTAGCGGAATCGAGAACCAATTGAAAATCAGGCCTAGGACTAGTGCCGTGACCGGCGGACTCATCAGCAGAGCCCGGCCAATCCTCAGCGGCACATGCCGGAGACCCTGATCACGCCCGCGGCTGATCTCGACGATGGAGGTCACCGTTGGAAACAGGATTGGATTGGAGAAGACGATAATCAGGAACAGTGGAAGTGCCGCCTGTTCGCCGTAGGTCGTCAGGATTAGTGGGATTCCAAGCAGGACGAGATTGGAGTGCGCGGCCCCGGTTCCAAGGATCGCCTGCTCGTCGACTGCGCGCCCGAAAGTCAGTCGTCCGGCCAGCATCGCAATGAGGAATACTGTTGCCGCACCAAGGTAGTAGGAGAGCAAAAATCCCCAGTTGATCGCTGGCGGTAGCTCGATAGTGGCGATGGAGCGAAACATCATCACTGGCACGGCGAAATTGAATACGAATAGCGATAATCCGCGAATCGCATCGGTGTCGAACATGCGGAATCGGGCCGCCCCAAAACCGAGCAGCACGAGGCCGAACACCGGCATGACGATGTCTAGGACAATTTCCAATTTGTGGTCCGGTTTTGCGTCGCCGAAAGGCCGTTGAGCGTCGCCTATGGTGCTCGATTATGCAAGGGTTTTGGGGAATTCCGGGCGCTTCGGCGGTCGGGTTTGGTGAGCCGGTCGCAGCGCATTCAGCGCTCATAGAGGAGGCTCGCCTTGACCTATGCTCCGCGAAGCATTAAGTGCCTAGGCACGGGGCACGCAAAGGGAGCCAACGGACCGAATCATGGCCGACGTTTGGATCTACAACAGGCGGTTTTCCTGCACGGCGCGTTATCGACACGGTGGGAGCAGTGCCCTTTACCCGTTCGTCGGCGTCAACATCTCTGAATCCGTCAACGCTGCGGGAACCGGTACCGGCCCGGCGGTAATGCCAGCTGAAGTGAAGGCGTTGCCGGACGATAACGTCATGCCCTTCGCCATACCCCAGCAGCGTCCGCAACGGGCTGCGAAGCGACGGCCGAAGGGCCGTTCCAAAGGTCTGCCGCCGCCAAAGCGCGACTAGAATTTCCCGGTGCCGGTTTCGGTGTTCTGGGATGTCGAGTTGTGAGTCTCTTCGCTTTCGGGGCGGCATGGCGCTATCCACCGCCGAGCCGCCGCGATAAAGCTTGAGAGCCTATGTCGAGTTTCTTCACTATTCTAATGATCGTCGCCATGGTCGCGACGCTCGCCGTCGTGATCGTCGGCGTGGTCTCCATGGCGCGCGGTGGCGCGTTCAATAAGCGCAACGCGAACAAGTTGATGCGTCTGCGGGTTATCTTGCAGGCGACCGCTCTCCTGTGTTTTGTAATTGCCATGCTGTTTTTGGGCGGCCGTTGAGAAGGGCACCGCGATGGTAAAGCTGACCCGCATCTATACCGGTGGCGGCGACAAGGGCGAGACCTCGTTGGGAGACGGTGCGCGCGTTGCCAAGCACAGCCTGCGTGTCGAGGCGTTCGGCACGGTTGACGAGGCGAACGCGGTGATTGGCCTTTCCCGTCTTCATGCAGATGAAGACACCGACGCAATCCTCGCGCGCACCCAAAACGACCTGTTCGATTTGGGCGCGGATTTGTGCACGCCCGAGGGTGGTCGCCGCGCCGAGGGCGCCTTGCGGATTACTGCACCGCAAGTAACACGGCTCGAGAACGAAATCGATCGCATCAACGAGGCGCTGTCGCCACTCAACAGTTTTGTTCTGCCGGGCGGCACCGCGCTTGCCGCAGCCTTGCATCATGCCCGCACGGTGACGCGCCGCGCCGAGCGCCTTGTCACTTCGCTCGCAGCCGAGGAACCAGTGAACGAAAGCGCGCTGAAATACCTCAACCGGCTCTCCGACCTGCTTTTCGTGATGGCCCGTCAGGCTAACGATGGTGGTGCAAGTGATGTCCTTTGGGTGCCGGGCGCGACCCGTGACAGCTCTGAATAGACGCATCGGCAGTCGGCGGCGCAGGTGCCGCCTGCTTGACACCGTGGGGAGCAATCCGAAACACTCCGAACTCCCCGCAGCCAAGCCGAAAAGCCCAATGCCAAGCCCTGTCCCCAGGTTTCCTCAATGAAGGTGCTCGTAGCGGTCAAGCGCGTCGTCGACTTCAACGTCAAGGTACGCGTCAAGGCGGACGGTAGCGGCGTCGAGACGGCCAACGTAAAGATGTCGATGAATCCGTTTGACGAGATTGCGGTCGAGGAAGCGATCCGTCTGCGGGAGGCCGGACACATCGAGGAGATTGTCGCCGTCTCTCTAGGCCCGACGCAATGCCAGGAGACGATTCGCACCGCGCTGGCGATGGGTGCCGACCGTGGCGTTCACGTGACGAGTGACGCCGAATTGCAGCCCCTCGCGGTTGCTAAGCTTTTGAAGGCGGTGGTCGAGCGAGAAAGCACGGATCTCGTCATCCTCGGCAAACAGGCAATCGACGACGACAGCAACCAGACGGGACAGATGCTCGCCGCTCTGCTTGGCTGGAGCCAGGCAACCTTTGCATCGAAGGTGGTTTTTGGCGAGGGGACGGCGGAGGTTACGCGAGAGGTGGACGGCGGCCTTGAGACGATTCGCGTCAAGCTGCCCGCCGTCTTCACCACCGACCTTCGCCTGAACGAGCCGCGCTATGCCTCGCTGCCGAATATCATGAAGGCGAAGAAGAAGAAGATCGACGTACTGGAGGTCGCAGACCTCGAGGTGGACGTGACGCCGCGCTTGGCGACGCTGAAGGTCGTCGACCCGCCCAGACGCCAAGCGGGCATTCGCGTTGCCTCGGCGGCGGAGCTTGTTGAGAAGCTGCGCAACGAAGCGAAGGTGATCTAGGCTAATGCCGTGCCTCGTCATCGCCGAACATGACAACGCAGGCCTGAAGCCAGCGACCTTGAACACGGTGGCGGCGGCAGCTCAGATCGGTGGCGACATTGATCTGCTGGTGGTCGGTGCCGATTGCGCCGACGCGGTAGCCGCGGCGGCCATGGTTGCCGGAGCCGCCAAAGTTCTGGTGGCCGATAGCGGCGAGTATGCCCATCAACTGCCTGAAAATGTGGCGCCGCTCGTGGTGCGGCTCGCCGCTGATTACACGCATCTTCTGGCACCCGCCGATACGTTCGGCAAGAATCTCATGCCGCGAGTGGCGGCGCTGATGGACGTGCAGCAAATCTCCGACATCACCGCTATTCTCTCCGACGATACGTTTGAGCGGCCGATCTATGCCGGTAATGCTATCGCAACCGTCTGCTCATCCGATCGTAAGAAAGTCATCACTGTGCGGACGACTGCATTTGATGCCGCCGCCGGTGACGGCGGCGCAGCGCTGCTGGAGACCTTGGAAAGTACGGGCGAGACCGGGTTGTCGGAGTTCGTTGGTGCAGAGACCAGCCAATCGGAACGCCCGGAGTTGGTGGCGGCACAGATCGTCATCTCCGGTGGCCGCGGCCTGGCTTCGCAGGAGAATTTCGCACTGTTGGAGCGGATCGCCGATCTCTTGGGTGGCGCCGTCGGCGCCTCGCGTGCGGCGGTCGACGCAGGCTTCGTTCCGAACGACTTTCAGGTCGGCCAGACGGGCAAGATTGTTGCGCCGGAGCTCTATATCGCCGTTGGGATTTCCGGCGCCATCCAGCACCTGGCGGGCATGAAGGACAGCAAGGTGATCGTCGCCATCAACAAGGATGAGGAAGCACCAATCTTCCAGATTGCCGATTATGGGCTGGTCGGCGACCTGTTCGAGATCGTGCCGGCACTCGAGACTGAGCTGCGGGAGCTGCTGGCATCGTGAACGTCCAATAACCGGAAAGCTGCTGCGGCGTGATTGATACCATCGGCATCATCGGGGCAGGACAGATGGGTGCAGGAATAGCCCATGTCTGCGCGCTGCACGGCTATCGGGTCGATCTGCTCGATATCAACCAGGACGTCGTGGACGCGGGCCTTGCGACGATCGCCCGCAACCTCAAACGTCAATGCGAGCGGGGTGCGATCACCTCGGCGGAGGTGGACACGGCGCTGACGCGAATCACGCCCGGCCTCCAATACGACATGTTCGCCGATTGCGATCTGGTAGTCGAGGCGGCAAGCGAAAACGAAGCCATCAAACACGAGATCCTCAACACACTCACGCCGCATCTCAAAGCCGATGCACTGGTGGTAACCAACACCTCGTCGATCTCAATCACCAAGCTTGCCGCTTCCACCGACCGGCCGGAACGCTTCATGGGCATGCATTTCATGAATCCGGTGCCGCTGATGGAGTTGGTCGAGTTGATACGCGGCCTGGCAACCAGCGACGAGACCTACCAGACGATTGCTGCGCTTGCCGAGGCATTGGGGAAGACGGTGGCCGAGGCGCGGGATTTCCCGGCCTTTCTCATCAACCGCATTCTGCTGCCGATGATCAACGAGGCGATCTACGCACTTCACGAAGGTGTT
>CAZCVU010000013.1:0-18206 GCA_964501745.1 uncultured Flavobacteriales bacterium
CTCGCTCATCCTGTTCGCCGTCGCTTCGATCTTCATGCGCAATCAGATTCGGCCGATACGACGCTTGGCGCGGGCCGTCGATCGCTTGGGCAAGGGCCGCGACATCGAAGAGGAATTCAAGATCGAGGGCGCAACTGAGGTGCGCCAGGCCGCACAAGCCTTCCAATTGATGCGCGACCGCATCAGGCGCCAGATGCGCCAACGTACCGACATGCTTTCCGGTGTCAGCCACGACCTGCGAACACCGCTGACCCGCATGAAGCTGCAATTGGCGATGCTCAGCGATGACGCTGAGGTCTGCGAGCTGAAGTCGGACGTCGAGGAAATGGAACATATGATTGACGGCTATCTCGCCTTCGCCCGGGGTGAAGGAGACGAGCCTGTAGCGGAAACCGACCTTGCCGAACTGGTCGAAGAGGCGGTTGGCGTCTGGAAACGCGATAGCGTTACGATCGACTGTCACATCGAGGACAAGCTGGTGGCCAGCGTCAGGCCACAGGCGGTTCGGCGCTGTCTCGGCAACCTGCTGGCAAACGCGCGGCGCTATGCCGATCATGTATGGGTGCACGCCGGACGCCGCGGCGACCAGATCGAAATCACAATCGATGATGACGGACCAGGCATTGCAAATGACCACCGCGATGACGTGTTCCGGCCGTTCTTTCGCCTCGACGAATCGCGCAATCCGGAGACTGGCGGAACCGGGCTTGGGCTTGCCATCGCACGTGACGTGGCGCGTGGCCACGGTGGCGACATCAATCTAGAGGAGTCACCACAGGGCGGATTGCGGGCCCTGATAAGGCTACCGATCTAAGAAACTCTGGCAGCGTCATGCTGATTCCGCGACACCGCCATCGGTCGTTCGCAGCGGCCATAGACGTTGCGCAATACCTTCCGCACGCCGCAGGTTGCGGTCAAGTGCCGCCATGGTCCGCGCCTGGTCAGGGCTGTCGTCGGCGAGCCAGACAGGTAGCGACGCCAGCCAGACGACCGCCAATCCCTTTACGCGCAAGCAGCCAGCAATGCCTGCAGACGAGATATTCGCGGTCTTGAGTGCCCAGTCCATCGACCTGAGAAAAGTCGGTGCAAGTTCGATCGCGGTAATCGGATCGCGTGGTAGGTCGGCCGCGAATAGCGAAACTGCGTCACGATGTTTGGCCAAGCCATCGAAGCAACCCATGAGGACCTCGAAGAGGCGGTCGCGCGCCGAATCTTCAGGCTCAAACCCCGCTATATCCGCGGCTACCGACGCTTCGAGCCGTCGGACAAAGGCCACCAGAATAGCCGTCTTTGACGGATAGATCTGGCGTAGACGCTCCAGTTTGACGCGCGCCCTGGCGGCGATCTCCTTGAGAGAGATATCGCGCCATCTGCGTTCCGCTGCAAGAGCTAGCGCCGCGGTAATGATCCTCTGCGACACATCGACCCGTTTGGCCATCTCAACTCCCCGTCACAACGCATCATTACCGATGCCGTGCCTGGCGCCAATTATCGGGGATTGTGCATATCCGCGTCCAACACTTCGTTGCCGGCACGCGCCGGCTAGTGACAGCGCTATGTGGCGAGTTCGCGGCTGCGTTTGGTTGCGGCTTCAACGGCCCGCCGGATCAACGTATCCAGCCCGTCATCCGCCATCAGCACCTTGAGCGCGGCCTCGGTGGTGCCACCAGGGGCGGCGACGTCGCGCCGCAGTTGTGCTGGCGAGGCATCGCTGTTGATCGCGAGCTGACCGCTGCCGGACACCGTCACCAGGGCCAGACGCGCCGCCAACTCGCTTGGCAGTCCTACTGCCTCCCCGGCCTTCGCAAGGCAGTCGATCAACAGGAACAAGTATGCCGGGCCACTGCCGGAGACCGCCGTCACGGCATTGAGCAGGCCTTCATCTTCAATCACACGCACCTCGCCGATGGCCTTGAGCAGGGCCGTGCAGGTGTTGAGCTGGCGGCTTGCTACACGGGCGTTCGGACAAGCGACGGAGATGCCCAGACGCAGCGCAGCGGGCGTATTCGGCATTGCGCGCACAACCGCGGCGTCTGGGCCAAGCTGCTGCTCAAAAAAAGCGATTGGAGTGCCCGCCGCAATCGAGAGGAATACCGTCTCTGGCGTTACGTAGCGCGTGAAAGCCGGCACGGTTTCGGCCATTTGCTGCGGTTTGATCGCAAAGACGACAACTTCGGGTTCAAGTGCGTCGGGCAGATCGGCGGGCGAGGCATATGTCTTGACTTCGCCATGGCCGGCTAGCCGCATTGGCCGGCTGTCAAAGACTGGATCTACGACTGCCACGCCGGCACCGGCGACACCACTGTCGAGCCAGCCGTCAAGCATCGCTCGCCCCATCTTGCCGCAACCGACCAACAACAGGGGGCGTTCCAACAAAGTAGCCACAATGGGTTAGAGGTTCAGGCCTCGCCGACCGTCTCAAGCATGGCAGAATCCAATGCCTCCTGGGCCGATCGCCCCCCCCAAAGCAAAAATTGAAAGGCCGGGAAGAAGCGATCGCATTCGCCGACTGCGATATCCATGAGATCCTCCAACTGCTCGACGGCAAGGCCGCGCATCCCCCGCGTGAGCAAGGTGTGGCGGAACATCGGGGCCGCGTCGCCCGAACAAATCTCGAAATGGCCAAACCACAGATTTTCATTGGCCAGCGCCAGCAGGTCGTTCATGTCGCTGCGTTTTTCAGGCGGCACCTTGGTGTCGAAGGCACAACTGAAGTAAAGCGCGTTCAAATCGCCGCGCCAGACAAAGAACATTCGGTAGTCGCACCACCGTCCTGCTGTCTCAACAACGAGCTGGTCCTCCGCGGCACGGTCGAATGGCCACTCGTTAGCGGTCAGGACATCTTCGAGTATATCGAGGGGATTGGCAGGAGAGTCGCCGACCTCAACCTGACTCATGCTCATTTGGGCGCCCTTTCATGAAATCCGAAACGCACGCCACAGAATATCGGCGGCCAGAATCCGCTTCGAAGCCGCAATCGGTGTCCAGTCACAAGCCCAGGCAGGTCCGAGTTTCCAATATCTAGTGGCACCGCGTCTAGAAACCACAATACTTAGCATGCCACAAGCCTGAGTCGTGGCGCAACAATAGATCATGCGCGTTGATAGAAAATTTCGAGCGGGCGACTCGGCGCTGCGCACCGCTTACGGTGACTTCGATCGCCGTTTTGCCGTTGGTTTCTTGGTTGCGCCGGCCGAACGGCGCGGACTTCGACGCGGCGGCTTCTTCCCGGACTTCAGCGAAGCCTCAAGCGCTATGAGGCGTTTTGAAATCGACAGTTGTTCCTTGCGCGCCTTGGCCGCCATCGCCTTGACGGCGTCAAACTCCTCACGTGAGACGAGATCCATCTCCTCCAGAATTCGCTTAAACTGATGCTTAAGGCGCGCCTCGACCTCCGTGCGAACGCCCGCCAGTGAGCCCAACGCACCACTCGCAACCCGTGCAAGATCGTCGAGAAATCGATTTTCCGTCTGCATGGTCAGACCGTCTCCTGAGGTGGCAAAAAAACCGTCGTTGGTCTGTCATATAGGCTCCACCTGCATTGCGTGCAACCGTGCCCAGCTGCTTGTCGGAAACCCGGCCGTCGCCTATAACGGGCGCGTTACGGATCGTCGGAACCTCATCATGATCTTAGTCACCGGCGGCGCCGGATTTATCGGGTCCAATCTGGTCGCTGCACTCACCGAACGCGACGATCAGATGATCGCTGTATGCGATCGCCTGGGCGACGACGACAAATGGCGAAACATTGCGAAGCATGCGATCGCCGATCTGCTATCGCCGGGATCACTGTTTTCCTGGCTCGACAGCTATGCGAACGAGATCGAGGCGGTCTTCCATATGGGTGCCTCGTCGTCAACGACGGAGACGGACGCGGACAGCGTAACAAGCAACAATTTCTCACTCTCGCTTGCGCTCTGGCGTTGGTGCAGCCGTCACGATACGCGGCTGATCTATGCCTCGTCCGCGGCAACTTACGGCGATGGCTCGGCTGGCTTCGACGATCATCCCGACGCGCTGGCAAATCTGCGACCACTTAACCTCTATGGCTGGTCGAAGCACATCTTCGACCGCAACGTGCTGCGACTGGCGGACAGCCGCCTGCATCCACCGCAGTGGGTCGGCCTGAAGTTCTTTAATGCCTACGGGCCCAACGAGTATCACAAGGGCGATCAGCAAAGCGTTGTTGTGCAGTTCTTCAAGCAAATCGCCGCCGACGGTAAGGCACGTCCGTTCAAATCGCACCATCCGGACTATGAAGATGGCGGACAGATGCGCGATTTCATCTGGGTTGGCGACTGCGTCGATGCGCTGCTTTGGGCCTACGACCACCCGGGAGTGAACGGCATCTACAACTGCGGCACCGGAACCGCCCGTAGTTTTGCCGATCTCGCGCGGGCCTGTTTCGCCGCCATGGGGTGCCCTGAAGATCTCGACTTTGTCGACACGCCGGCTGAAATCCGCGGCAGGTACCAGTATTTTACACAGGCTGATATGAGCCGCCTGCTGGATGCCGGCTACGAAAAGCCATTCACCTCGCTTGAGAATGGCGTCGCGCGCTACGTGAATGACTATCTCGCAACGGACGACCCCTACCGTTGAGCAGTCATGGGGCCGTTCATCTTTCCCGATATCGACCCGGTCGCTTTCGCACTCGGCCCGCTTGTCGTGCGTTGGTACGCACTTGCGTTTATCGCCGGACTGCTCCTTGCCTGGCGCCATTGTATCTGGCTGGCGGGACGTGAGCCGAAGCTTCTAACACCGCGCGACGCTGACGACTTCCTGTTGTGGGCGACGCTCGGAGTCATTCTCGGTGGCCGGCTCGGATATGTTGTCCTCTACCAACCAGGCTACTACCTCTCCCACCTGCCGGCCGTGCTGCAGATCTGGGCAGGCGGCATGTCGTTTCATGGCGGCTTTATCGGAGCGCTCGTGGCCATGTTCCTGTTCGAGCGAAAACGCGGCCTCCAGACCTTTGCCCTGACAGACATCGTCGCTGCCGCAGTGCCTATGGGTCTGCTGCTCGGCCGCATTGCGAACTTCATCAACGGTGAACTGTGGGGCCGCGTCACGGACGTGCCATGGGCGGTTATCTTTCCTCGCGCCGGGCCGGAGCCACGCCATCCCAGCCAGCTCTATGAGGCAGCGCTTGAAGGCCTTCTGCTGGCAGCAATCCTGAACCTGCTAGTGCTCGCGTTTGGCGCACGCCGACGGCCAGGCCTCACCAGCGGTGTCTTCCTGTTCGGCTACGGGCTGGCTCGAATTGCGGTCGAAACGATGCGTGAGCCCGACCGCCATCTCGGGCTCCTTCAGTTCGGCACGACGTGGGGGCAGTGGCTGTCGCTGCCAATGCTTGTCGCTGGCATATGGCTGATCTGGCGGGCCCTGAAACGGCAGCCTTTGGAGGCCACTTGACGGCGATCCGCGACCACCTGAGACGCCGAATCAAGGCCGAGGGCCCGGTGTCTGTGGCCGAGTTCATGGCCGACGCGCTTTATCACCCAAAGCATGGCTACTACATGACGCGCGACCCGTTTGGTCGCGGCGGTGACTTTACGACGGCTCCCGAAATCAGCCAGATGTTCGGCGAGCTTATCGGGGCTTGGTGTGCCGAGCGATGGCAAGCAATGGGGCGGCCCGACACGGTTCATCTGACGGAACTTGGACCGGGGCGTGGCACTTTGATGGTCGACGCCTTACGTGCGGCAGAGATCGAGCCCAAGTTTCGTGGTGCACTGTCGATACATCTGGTGGAAATCAGTCCCGTCTTGCAGCAGGTTCAGCGCGCCACGCTGGCCGGTAATTCAGTACCGACCGATACTCTACACTGGCATCTCGGACTGGAAACACTTCCCGAGGGCCCCTTGTTGCTCATCGCCAACGAGTTTTTTGACGCCTTGCCGATCCGACAATTTGAGCGAACTGTTGCTGGCTGGTGCGAACGCCTGGTCACGACAGACGAGAGCAGCTTCCAGTTTTCGCTGAGCCCGCCACTGCCCGAACGCGAGATCTTGGTTTCATGCGAAATCCTAGAGACTGCGGCGTGCGGTGCGATCGTTGAAATGCGGCCAGCAGCAATTGCTTCTGCAACACAGATCGCTGCGCGCCTTGCCCGCCATGGCGGCAGCGCCTTGTTCATTGACTATGGCCATCACTCGAGTGCCGCTGGAGACACGCTCCAGTCCCTGCGCGGGCATGCCATTAACGACGTCCTTTGCAACCCTGGTTCGGCAGACTTGACCGCGCATGTCGACTTCGGCGCCATCGAGCGATCCGTCCGCGGCCAAGTTGATGTCCACGGGCCGGTTACCCAAGGGCTCTTCTTGAGGCGGCTCGGAATTGAGCTACGGGCGGCAGCGCTGGCGCGCAGCGCAACGGATAACGTGGCCATTGAAATCACCAGCGCCTGCCGCCGACTGGTCGAAAGCGACCAGATGGGCGGCCTGTTCAAGGTCATGGCGTTAACAAGCCACAACCAGAGCCCGCCACCTGGGTTTGAGGCCGCGCAATGACGGCGACGCAGCCCGGAGGCCATAGCGACGCCACGGTGGCGCCTCTCCGCTCAGCGCTGCTTTCGGAGACCGACCGGCTGAGACACGGCTTCTTTGCTCGCCGCGGCGGCGTCAGCGTCGGGATATATAACTCTCTGAACTGCGGATTCGGATCCGGAGACGATGCGGCGCAGGTTGCGACGAATCGCAGGCGAGCCGTTGCCGCGCTGGGCGTCCAGCCAGACCAGCTTGTCACTGCGTATCAGGTGCACAGCCGCAGAGCGGTGCGCGTCGAACGCCCCTGGGAGCGCGGCGGCGCACCTCAGGCGGATGCCATGGTCACCGATCAACCGGGTATCACACTCGGCATTCTGACGGCTGACTGCGCGCCGATACTCCTTGCTGACGAAGTTGGCGGTGTCATCGGCGCGGCACATGCCGGGTGGCGTGGCGCATTTGCCGGAATCATTGAGTCGACGATCGAAGCAATGATCGAAATTGGTGCAAAGCCAGCACGAATCGTTGCCGCGATCGGCCCCTGTATCGGATTCGCCTCCTACGAGGTTGGGCCTGAATTTCCGGAGCCATTTCTGCTCGACGATCAAAGCAACGACGCCTTCTTCAGGGCAGCAGCGCGGCCAAACCACTTCCTATTTGATCTCGCGGGCTACCTCGCTCGACGGCTCGACAACGCGGAAGTTTCCAACCTCGATCGGCTCGCCCATGACACGTTCGCCGACGAGGCGGCCTTCTTCAGCTATCGCCGGGCGCGACACCGCGGCGAGGAAGACTACGGACGTCTGCTGTCCGCAATCGCGCTGCGAGAGTGATGCCGACGCGAATGGACGAACGTATGCGTTTCTGCGGGCCGGCATTGGTTGTCCTCGTAGCGCTTGTTGCGACAAGCGCCTGCGAACCGGCTCTGCGGCCATTTCGTCCGCCCGACAAGTCGATCGAGAATCCGCTGCTGCAGCTTTCCGCGTCGGCAGGACTTGTGGTCGCACCCACTCGCGGCATCACACCCGCTGTGTCCGAGCGGCTGGCCGAAGCCGCTGCCGCAGCACTTGGCCGCCTCGACCTGCCGGCGAGCACAGACACGCTGAGAGGCGACGCCATACTCATCGAGAGCCAGGCGACGATTTCGGAAACAGCAGGCGCCTCGCCAATGCTGATTATTCATTGGACGCTGTCCGATCCAAAGTTGGCAGTGTCGGGCGCCCATGACACGCGAATGCAGATCGATCTTGATCAATGGAGTAGCGGAGCGCCCGCCCTGCTAGAGCAGATTGCCGACGCCGCCGCGCAGGGCATTGCCAGGCTGATTAACGAAAGTCAGCCGCAAACGCCTGCGGCGCCAGCACCTGTGACACTGGCAATAGCGGGAATGGATGGCACATATCGTGACGACAACCAGGCCCTTCTTCTGGCGTTTCGCACCGTCCTTGAGGCGGCAGGCGTGCCAATTGTAGATGATCCCGCCACCGCAACGGCTATTCTACGCGGCGCAATCGAAGTGACCGGCGCAGAGGCCAACCGACAGCGGATCGTTATTGTCTGGACACTAAGCGAAGCAGGCGGTCGTAAGGTCGGGACCTTGCGGCAGGACAACACCGTCCAGAAGGACGAATTGACGGGGCGTTGGGACGAATTGGTCTACGATATCGCTTTCGCTGCCGCAGACGCTATCGTCGAGATCTTGAAACAGATTGAGACCGCCGAGGAATTTCACCGCATTGGCAGCGAAGAGACCCTGAAATAGCACAGCGCCACGAAATAAACATTACTAATGCAGGTTGTTTCTCTGCAACACGGTCAAAGACATTTACAGAAATGGGACGCGTTGTTATAGAGACGCTCCAGCCGCTCCAACCAAGCTCACAAGGCTTGGCACCGTTAGCGCGGGTATGGGGCGGCGGTTGACCTTCATCGCGACCTCTCGCGCATCAAGAGGTTCGACATGAAAATCCTGAGTTGCAACAGCAATCGGCCGATGGCCGAGGCGATATCTACTTACCTCAACGTGCAGCTTGCCGAGGCCGCCGTCCGACGGTTCTCCGACATGGAGGTGTTTGTCGAGATCCTCGAGAATGTGCGTGGCGAGGATGTCTATGTCGTTCAATCGACAAGCTATCCGGCCAACGACAACTTGATGGAACTGTTGGTCGCCATTGACGCACTCAGGCGTGGATCGGCCAGCCGCATCACCGCCGTGATACCCTATTACGGCTATGCGCGGCAGGACCGCAAGACGGGGCCACGGACGCCGATTTCAGCCAAGCTGGTGGCCAATTTGATTACAACGGCGGGGGCGGACCGTGTTCTGACGATGGATTTGCACTCCGGTCAGATTCAAGGATTCTTCGATGTTCCGACGGATAACCTGTTTTCCGCGCGGGTATTCGCCAAAGACATCGCCGAACATTCACAAGGCAATGGAGATTTGACAATCGTGTCGCCGGACGTTGGCGGCGTGGGGCGCGCCCGCGCTGTCGCCAAACGGCTCGATGCCGAGTTGGCGATAATCGATAAGCGGCGTGAAAAAGCAGGGATTTCAGAGGTCATGAACGTGATCGGTGATATTGACGGTCGACGCTGTATCCTGATCGACGACATCGTCGATTCGGCTGGTACATTGTGCAACGCCGCGACTGCACTGACCGAAGCGGGCGCGGAGTCAGTCTCCGCCTATGCAACGCATGGCGTGTTTTCTAGAGGTGCCGTTGCCCGCGTTGCCGCATCGCCGATCACCGAAATGGTCACGACAGACAGTATCGCCGCAACCGAGGCCATAAGGCTTGCCCACAATGTCCGGCAGATCACAATTGCACCGCTGATCGCCGACGCGATCTCGCGAATAAGCAAGAACCACTCGGTCTCGGTCTTGTTCGATTGACATCACAAGGGTAGGAATAGGAAAAAGCGACCGCCCGAAAGCGTGGCGCTTGACGAACGCCCCCGCGAGCCGGGACAAGGACAAGTTATAGGAGTAGTACGGAATGGCTGAACAAAACGCGATAATCGGGATCGTGCGCGACCGGGTTGGAAAAGGCGACGCCCGGGCGCTGCGGCGCGAAGGACGGCTGCCTGCAGTGATATACGGCGCGAAGCAGGACCCGCTGGCGATCTCCCTTGACCCACGTGACGTCAGCAGGGGCTTGGGCGGTGGCCATTTCTTCTCGACGGTCTTCGACATCGACGTTGGCGGCGGTGCATCCGAGCGCGTATTGCCGCGTGACGTGCAGTACCATCCGGTGACTGACCGGCCACTGCACGTTGACTTTCTGCGTGTCACCGGCGACACGCGAATCAACGTTGAAGTACCGGTGTCGTTCTTCAACGAGGAATTGTCGCCGGGACTGAAACGCGGCGGTGTTCTCAACGTAATCCGCCACACCATCGAGGTCGTATGCGCTGTTTCGATCATCCCGGACCAGCTGGAAATCGACCTGACGGATATGGATATCGGCGAAAGCGTCCATTTCGGAGCGATAAAGCTGCCGGACGGCGTCGATCCGGCGATTACCGATCGCGACTTCACGGTCGCCTCGATCTCGGCGCCGACGATCTTGGAAGAGCCGGAAGAAGAGGAAGAGGAAGATCTCGAGGGTATTGAGGGCGAGGAAGGCGAGGAAGGCGAGGAAGGCGAGGCCCCCGAAGAGGGAGCGGAGGAACAGGCCGAGCCGACCGAGGAGAGTTAGACGGGAGGCCCCATGCTGTTGCTCGTCGGTCTCGGCAATCCCGGCCCAAAATACGAGAGGAACAGGCATAATCTCGGATTCATGGCGGTGGACGAAATTGTTCGCCGCCATTCGTTTGCGCCGTACCGGGCACGTTTTCAAGCGTTGACCGCAGAGGGCGTGCTGGGCGGTGAGAAGGTACTGGCGATCAAGCCAACGACCTTCGTCAACGAGTCCGGGCGCGCGGTAGGCGAAGCAGTGCGATTCTACAAATTGCCCACGGACTCCGTTGTCGTCCTGCACGATGAGTTGGATCTGCGACACACCAAGATACGCGCCAAGCTCGACGGCGGTCACGCCGGTCATAATGGTCTGCGCAGTGTCGATACCCATATCGGCAAGGAGTATTGGCGCATAAGGCTTGGCATCGGACATCCTGGCGACAAGGCCGAAGTTCACTCTCACGTCCTGAGCGACTTCTCCAAGGCCGAACTTGCAGAGGTTGAACGCTTGGTAGATGCCACCGCCGAAGCAGCTCCGCTTTTGGGAGCGCGGGACTTCAACGGCTTCATGACCAAGGTCGCGCTGATCTTCAATCCACCGCCGCAAAGCGACGATGAAGATGCGCCCGCGATTTCCGATTAGCACGTCCGCCTGAGCGAGGCGTTCATGGGATTCAACTGCGGCATCATCGGATTGCCAAATGTCGGCAAATCCACGCTCTTTAATGCTCTGACCAGTACTGTGGCGGCCGAGGTTGCCAACTACCCGTTTTGCACCATCGAGCCCAATGTTGGCCGCGTAGCGGTTCCCGACGAGCGGCTGCATGTGATCACCCGCCTCGCCCAAACGCCGAGTACGGTGCCGACCTTCCTGGAAATCGTCGATATCGCCGGGTTGATACGAGGTGCGTCCACTGGTGAGGGTCTGGGCAATCAATTTCTCGCCCGAATTCGAGAAGTTGATGCATTGCTCCATATGCTTCGATGCTTCGAGTCTGACGATACCGTGCATCTTGAAGGAACCGTCGACCCCGTACGCGACCTCGAGACAGTGGAGACGGAACTGATTTTGGCCGACCTGCAGCAAATCGAGCGGCGGCAGCCGGCGCTGGAAAAACTGGAGCGCGCGGGAGAGCGCCACGCCAGCCGGGAACTGGCGCTCATGAGGCGGATTGGTGGTGCGCTTGACGAGGGCATGCCCGTACGGCGCTTTGAGTGCACGCCCGAGGATCAAGCGATCGTCGATCAGCTGGATTTTCTCACATCGAAACCGATCCTCTACATTTGCAACGTCGATGAAGAACATGCGAAAGGCGGCAACTCTCTGTCAGACATGATCGTCGCAAGAGCCGCGAAGGACGGCTCGCGCGCACTGATCGTATCGGCAGCAATCGAGGCCGAAATTGCGCAACTGGGTTCGCTGGAGGAAAGAACCGAGTTCCTCGCGTCGGTCGGCCTTGTGGAGCCGGGCCTTGCCCAGGTCATAGCAGCCGGATATGCGTTGCTTGACCTGATCACGTTCTTTACCGCTGGCCCCAAGGAAACACGTGCCTGGACGGTAAAATCCGGCACCCGCGCAACCGAAGCCGCTGGGCGGATCCACACCGACTTCGAAAGAGGCTTCATATGTGGCGAAACCATCGCGTACGATGACTTCGTCACCTACGGCGGCGAGCAGGGAGCGAAAGACGCCGGTAAGATGCGACAGGAAGGACGCGACTACATCGTTCGCGATGGCGACGTTATCCTGTTCAGGTTTAATGTCTGAAAGAGAACGCAGGGAGAAATCGATATGGGCAATACAATCCAACTGACGGCGAGCGACGGCCATACCTTCGACGCCTACCGCGCAGATGCCGACGAGCCTAAGGGCAGCCTGGTCGTCATTCAGGAGATATTCGGCGTTAACGCGCATATCCGCGAACTATGCGACAAGTTTGCCTCTTTGGGGTACACGGCCTTGGCACCGGCATTGTTTGACCGTGCGGAGCGCGGCGTCGAGCTCGGTTACGACGAGGCCGCATTTACCGTGGCGCGCGAGATACGTCCAAAGATCGCGACGGAAGATACGCTGAAGGACATCGACGCCAGCGCGAAAGCGTTGGCTGAAGCGCTACCAGGCAGCAAGGTCGGCATCGCAGGCTATTGCTGGGGCGGCACGCTGGCCTGGCTCGCGGCAACGCGACTAGAGGGACTCTCCGCATCGGTTTGTTACTACGGCGGGCAGATTGTCGATCATAAGGACGAGACGCCGCGCTGCCCGGTGTTGATGAACTTCGGCGAGACCGATACCGGAATACCTCTGACCGCGGTGGACGAGATCCGAGAGGCGCAACCGGATATTCCGATCCACGTCTATCCGGGCGCCGGTCACGGTTTCGCCTGTGACCACCGACCTAGCTACGACGCCGAGCAGTCGGCTATCGCGGAACAAAGGACGTTGACGTTCTTCGGCGAACAGCTCGAGTAGGGAGCGAGCAGCGATGTTTCACAACAAGAAAAGTGCAAAAGCGCTGCTCGCCGAAGCCAACAGCGAGGTTGAGCAGATATCGGCACAGGAAGCTATTGAGCTGATCGACGATGAAAATACCGTCTTCGTCGATGTTCGAGAGATGAGTGAAGCACAACAGGGCATGGTGCCGGGTGCCGTACACGCGCCACGCGGCATGCTCGAGTTCTATGTTGATCCGGAGAGCCCGGCGCACAAGGACTTGTTCGCGCAGGATAAGAGGTTTGTCTTTTTTTGCGGCAGCGGCGGCCGCTCGGCTCTCGCGACGGTCGCCGTCCAGCGCATGGGCTTGGAGCCCGTCGCACACATTGCCGGCGGCTTCCCGGCATGGAAGGAGGCGGGCGGACCCGTCGACGAAAAAGACTAGTCGCGGAGATTGCGCGGCGCGCCAACATGCCAAGAATCTGGTTGGCCAATTACCGACTAGTACAGGTGATGGCAAGTTAGGTCTTCAACACCCTACCCGCTACTGCGTCGAGCCTCGATGCGACACGCTGATCACGCTTGTCGACGGCGGTGATCACGGCCGCGTCGAGGCTGGTATGGCAGCCGACACCGCAGCTTGAGCTACGGTTCGCAAGTCTCGGCACCGCGGCCCGGACAAGGGCGCGCGCGTGGTCCGCGTTCTCCAGGAGTACACGCACAACCTCGTCGACCGTGACATCCTCCTGGTGTGGGTGCCAGCAGTCATAATCGGTCACCATCGCTACCGTCGCGTAACAGATCTCGGCTTCACGGGCGAGCTTGGCCTCCGGCATATTTGTCATGCCGATTACCTGGCAGTTCCAGGAACGGTAAAGTTCCGATTCTGCGCGGGTAGAGAATTGCGGGCCTTCCATCACCACATAGGTGCCTCCACGCACGACGTTGATGGCGCACTCTACTGCCGCTTCGACAAGGAAGTCTCCAACCCGGCTGCATACCGGATCGGCCATCGAAACATGGGCTACCAGACCGGGCTCGAAGAAGCTTTTCACGCGCGCAAAGGTGCGGTCGACAAACTGATCGATGATGACGAATGTGCCTGGGGTCAACCCCTCCTCAAGCGAACCGACCGCCGACAATGAAATAATCTCCGTGACGCCACTGCGTTTCAGCGCATCGATGTTCGCCCGGAAGTTGAGATCTGTCGGCCCTATCACATGACCACGGCCGTGGCGCGGCAGAAATACCATCTCGACGCCATCGAGCTCGCCGAACAATAAGTCATCCGACGGCTTGCCGAACGGCGTCTCCACAGCCTTCCAGTGCTGCCCCTTGAGCCCTTCGATGTCGTAGATGCCGCTGCCGCCGATAACGCCGACTACCGGCGGACATCCCGGTTCAACCATTGAGCTTGCGCTCCTCCAGCATGGGTTCGGCGCTGCGCGTGCGCCGCATCACGCCGCGCGCTACTTGACGTCGGCCCACACCCGGCGCTTCACGGCAATCAACATCGCCGTAAATACGAGTAGGAACAGGAGTACCTTAAGCCCCAACGATTTGCGCTCCTCGAGATACGGCTCCGCCGTCCAGGTCAAAAAGGCGGTAACGTCCTTGGCCATCTGCTCGACAGTTGCCTGCGTTCCGTCGGCATATTCAACACCGTCCTCAAATAGCGGTTGCGGCATCGCGATTTGTTGACTCGGGAAGTAGGTGTTGAAGGTCATTCCCTCCAATAGCTCAACCCCCTCGGGGGGCTCTACATATCCGATCAGCAAGCCATAAAGATAATCGGCGCCTCCCTGGCGCGCCTCGACCATCAGCGAAAGGTCCGGCGGCATCGCGCCGTTGTTCGAAGCCCGCGCAGCCTGATCGTTGGGAAACGGGCGAGCAAATTGATCCGACGGCCGCGCCGGACGCGAATACATCTCACCTTCATCGTCCGGACCGTCCTCAACCTCGTACTCTTCCGCGAACGCCTTCACCTGCTCTTCGCTGTATCCAAGATCCGTCAGGTTTCGATAGGCGACATAGTCCAGGCTGTGGCACACCGCGCAGACCTCAAGATAGACCTGCAGGCCGCGCTGCAAGGCGGCCTGATCGAACGTGCCGAAGACCCCTTGCCAGCTCCAATCCTGTGCCGGCGGGTGCAGCGCTTCCGCTGCGTAGACCGAGCCTGAGATCGCGATCGACACGGTGGTCAGTAAACCGAAGAATAACGTGCGCATCACGGCTTTTCCATTTCTGTCGCCTCGGATCCGCCAGCTCCGAGCACGGGTTGGCTTATGCTCGTCGGCGGGGCACGCGGCGTTTCCAACAGGCCCAGCACCGGCGTCAGCACCAGAAAGTGCAGGAAATAGTATGCCGTACCAACGCGGGCGAGGATCAGCCAGACACCCTCAGGAGGGTTGGCGCCACACGCACCAAGCAGAATCGAGTCGGCGACCAGAATCCAAAAGAACCATTTGAACAGCGGACGAAAGCGCGCACTGCGGACTTTCGCAGTGTCGAGCCACGGCAATATGAAGAGCACGAAGATCGACGAAAACATTGCGATCACGCCCAACAGCTTGTCGGGAATCGCCCTGAGAATCGCGTAAAACGGCAAGAAGTACCACTCCGGCACGATATGCGGAGGCGTCTGCAAAGGGTTGGCCGGAATTGTGTTATCGGGGTGATTGAGATAATTGGGTGCGTAGAACACCAACGCTGCTAGTACCAGCAGGAAGACGCCCGTTCCAACCGCGTCCTTGGCGGTAAAGTAGGGGTGGAACGGAACCGAGTCCTGCGGTCCCGTCAGATCGATACCGTCGGGGTTGTTCGAGCCATGGATATGCAGCGCGATGACGTGCAGGACAACCACGCCCAGAAGGACGAAGGGCAGCAGATAGTGCAGCGCGTAGAAGCGGTTGAGTGTCGGATTGTCAACCGAGAAGCCACCCCACAGCCAAGTGACGACTGCCTCGCCGACGCCGGGAATCGCGGAAAACAAACTGGTGATGACGGTTGCTGCCCAGAAGCTCATCTGCCCCCACGGCAGCACATAGCCCATGAAGGCCGTAGCTATCATCGCGAGCAGAATGACCACGCCCAGAATCCACAGTAGCTCGCGCGGCGCCTTGTAGGAGCCATAATAGATGCCGCGGAAGATGTGAATATAGACGACGGCGAAGAACATCGATCCGCCGTTTGCGTGCAGATACTGGAGCAACCAGCCGTAATTGACCTCGCGGCGGATGCGCTCGACACTGGCGAACGCAAGGTCGATATGTGGCGTATAGTGCATCGCCAGCATGATGCCCGTCAGGATCAGCAGGACCAGCGCGATCGTCGCCAAGGCGCCAAAGTTCCAGAAGTAATTCAGGTTCTTCGGCATCGGATAATTCTGATATTCGTCTTGCATGTAGGTGAAGACGGGAAGCCGGTAGTCGATCCACCGGACGATCGGATTCTTGAACTGCGGGGCGGAGCTCATATGCACCCTCCTAACCAATACGTACGGTGTTGTCGTCGAGGAACGTGTAAGTCGGCACGGGAAGATTGGTTGGCGCCGGTCCCTTGCGAATGCGCCCTGAGGTATCGTAGTGCGAGCCATGACACGGACAGAACCAGCCGCCAAATTCGCCCCGGGGCTCCGTCGTCCTCTGACCGAGAGGAATGCACCCGAGATGCGTACATACGCCAACCAAGATTAGCCATTCGGGCCGTTGGACGCGGGCATCGTCCGCCTCAGGGTCGGGCAGATTCTGGACGTCGGCACTGTCGGCGTCCGCAATCTCGGCCTGCGTGCGGTGGCGGACGAAGACCGGCCGGCCACGCCATTTGATGGTAATGCTCTGCCCTTCCTCTATCGCACTGAGATCGACCTCGCTTGAGGAAAGCGCCAACACGTCGGCAGCCGGGTTCATCGAATCGATGACGGGCCAGGCGAAAAGTGCCGTACCTAGCCCACCGACTGCCGTCGTTGCTAGAATCAGAAAATCGCGTCTGGATTCGTCGTCACCCTGCGTCTCGGGCGTTTGTGCCGTCTCCGCCATCTTTCTCCCCTATCAGCAAGTCCGCAGATAACATCCGGCGATTGGGTGCCGCGCGCAACTCTACTGCCTCGCATAGACAACTGGTAACAATGTACAACCTGCTGCGCGGGGCACCCGAAACGGCGCCGTTCCATGCGGCAAGTTGCCAAAACGACATAGCAGTGGCAGTCCGTATAATGCAATTCTGGCTGAATGCATAGGGTGCGGGCACATCATGCACCCTGAGGAAACACTCGATGCGACTAGCTCTCTATGAACCTGACATCCCGCAAAACGCCGGCGCCATCTTGCGCCTTGCCGATTGCATGGGCGTTGATGTCGATGTGATCGAACCAAGTGGATTTGTTTGGAGCAACCGCCATCTCAAACGCGCCGGTATGGACTATATGGATCGCGTGCAGATTGTTCATCATGACTCATGGAAGCGGTTCCTGAGTGCACAATCGAACCGGCTAGTGCTGCTCACGACCAAGGCGTCGTTGAGCCATATCAATTTCACCTTCGACGACGCGGATATACTACTTTGCGGGAGCGAAAGCCGCGGCGTACCTGAAAGCGTGCACGCGGCGGTTGACGCGCAGATCAGAATCCCGATGTCGGGCGATGCCAGATCGTTGAATGTCGCAGTCGCCGCAGCAATTGCGCTTTCCGAGGCGCTCCGGCAAACGGATGGATTTCCCAGCGGCGCTAGTCAAGCAAAGACGACGCAATGAGCAAACAGGAAGAACGCAAAGAAAGCGCCCGCTCATGGTTTGAGGAGCTGCGCGATCGCATCTGCACCGAGTTTGAGGCGGTGGAGGATGAACTTACGGGACACCTCGCCGACGAGCAGCCTGGCAGATTCGAAAGAACGCCTTGGCAGCGCAACAGCGACGACGATGGCGGCGGCGGCACGATGGCAATCATGCGCGGTCGCGTGTTCGAGAAGGTAGGCGTCAACGTGTCGACGGTCTACGGCACCTTTTCGGAGGAACACCGGAAGCAAATTCCCGGAGCTGCTGAAGACGGCCGGTTTTGGGCCAGCGGCATATCGCTGGTTGCGCACATGCAGTCGCCGCTGGTTCCAGCAACGCATATGAACACCCGGCACATCGTGACGGAAAATTCCTGGTTCGGCGGCGGCGCCGACTTGACGCCCGTCTTTCCCGACGAGCACGATTCAAAGGAGTTTCACTCTGCCCTGCAGGCGGCCTGCGAAAAGTACGACAAAGACTATTATCAGCGGTTTTCGAAATGGTGCGATGAGTACTTCTACATTCCGCACCGCAACGAGGCTCGTGGAGTCGGTGGCATATTCTACGACAATCTGGAAACCAGTGATTGGGACTTTGATTTTGCGTTTTCCCGTGACGTCGGTACCGCATTCCTCGATGTTTTTCCGGGAATTGTCCGGCGGCATATGAACCAACCTTGGACGGCAGAGCAGCGAAACCACCAACTCGTCCGCCGTGGGCGCTATGTGGAGTTCAACTTGATCTACGATCGGGGAACAAAGTTCGGGTTGATGACCCGCGGCAATCCGGAGGCGATCCTGATGTCGTTGCCACCAGAAGTTCGCTGGCCGTAGA
>CAZCVU010000014.1:0-17641 GCA_964501745.1 uncultured Flavobacteriales bacterium
AGGGCGGTTCGGGAGTGCTCCTGGGTGGTGTGCCCGGTGTTCCGGCGGCGGATGTTCTGATCATCGGCGGTGGCGTTGCCGGGACCAATGCCGCCCGCATGGCGATGGGCATGGAGGGCCGGGTGACCGTCATCGACAAATCGCTCGATCGCCTCTACGAACTCGATCTTCAGTTCGGATCCGCCTTGAACACGATCTACTCGACGGTTGACGCCATCGAGTTCAACGTCACCAACTCGGACGTTGTCGTCGGCGCTGTGCTGGTACCGGGTGCCGCAGCGCCCCGACTCGTCAGCGAGGCTATGGTAAAGTTGATGCGGCCCGGCTCGGTGCTTGTCGACATCTCGATCGACCAAGGCGGTTGCTTTGAGACCTCGCGGCCAACGACTCATCACGAGCCAACATTCGTCAAGCATGGCGTCGTCCACTATTGCGTTACCAACATGCCGGGAGGCGTCGCGCGGACATCGACGTTTGCGCTCAACAACGCGACGCTGCCGTTTACGCTGGCGATTGCGGACAAGGGCTACAAGCAGGCGCTGGCGGACGACCCGCACTTAATGCGCGGGCTCAACGTGTATGGCGGGCAGGTGACCTACGAGGCGGTGGGTCGCGACCTTGGGCTGAACTACGTCGCCGCGGAGAGCGCACTCGGTCTGTAGGTGGTTAGGGCGATGACGACGCCTGTTACGGACGGTTTCTTGATGCCGGCCGAGTGGGAGCGCCACGAGCGGTGTTGGATGGCTTGGCCCTGCCGGGCAGAACTTTGGAACGAAAGGCTAGGCAAGGCACGCGCCGCCCACGCCGAGGTTGCCCGGGCGATAGCGGCCTTCGAGCCGGTCTCGATGATTGCCCGTCCAGAAGACACAGTGGCGGCGACCCGGCTGTGCGGCGACCGGATCGAGATCGTGCCCTTGGCGATCGATGATTCCTGGATGCGCGATAGCGGCCCGACGTTTTTGCGGTGGGCCGATCGTGCGATTGTCGGCTGCGCCTGGCGGTTCAACGCCTGGGGTGGGAAATACAGCAACTACGCGAACGACGCGACTCTGGCGCCGCGCCTTCTTGAACGCCTGAGACTATGCCGGTTCGATGCGCCTTTCGTTCTTGAAGGCGGTGCCATTCACTGCGATGGCGCGGGGACCGTGCTAACCACGGAATCCGTGCTGTTGAACCAAAATCGCAATCCGGGGATCGGGCGCGAGGCAATGGAGGCGCTTCTACGCGAATGGATCGGCGCTCGGCAGGTGATCTGGCTCCCGGGCGGATTGACGGAGGATGAGACCGACGGGCATGTCGACAACGTTGCCTGTTTCGCTGCCCCAGGCGTGGTGCTGGCGCAGGGCTGCAGCGATCCGTCGGATGCCGATTATGATATCCTCAGGGCAAATCTGCAGGTGCTGCGCTCTTCGCACGACGCGGCGGGCCGACCACTAAGGGTGGTCACGGTCGAGCAGCCTGAACCGCGACTGCTGCGCGGTGCTCGTCTGCCGCGGTCCTATGTAAATTTCTACGTTGCCAATGGCGTCGTCGTTATGCCGGCTTTCGGCTGCCGCCAGGATTCCGACGCTGCCAAGATCGTTGCCGATCTGTTTCCCGGACGCGAAATCGTCCAGGTACGCGCCGATCCGATCGTCGTTGGCGGTGGTGGTATTCACTGCATTACCCAGCAACAACCGGCGATCTGATGAGGATCAACCTAAACAACAAGTGAGTGCCGGCCTTTTCCGTCGAACAGTCCGATCAGGAAGTAGCCGCTGACGAAGCCGCCAAGATGAGCTTCCCAAGCGATCTGGGCGTCGACGCCAAACACCGCGCCACCAAGGGCGCCAAACACAAAATTAAATATGATCCAGACACCTACGAATGCGAGGGCGGTGCGCCGATTGAAGTAGAGAAACGGCAGGTCGCCAGGCTTTGGTGTGCGCAAGCTAAGACGTCCAACAGCTCCGAACATGCCGGATATGGCGCCGGACGCGCCGATCAGAGGTGACGCCGACCCCGGATGGAAGAGAAGCCACGTCGCCGCGCTTGCGACGCCGCAAATCAGATAGAACGCGAGATAGGGCCAGCTCCCCATGCGTCTGGCAATCACGGTACCAAAGGCCAGCAACATCGCCATGTTAACCGCGAAGTGAATGAACTCCCCGTGCAGGAACATATAGCTGAACGGCGTGTACAGCATCGGCAACGGTTCGATGCTCCACATGGCAGGAATTGCGTAAGGAGCAGCCACAAACGAAAATTGCAGCAGCAGCCAGATCTCAAGACCGTGCGGCGCTAGTAGCTTGAGCAGATAGACAACGAGATTGGCACCCAGCAACAGGCTGATCACGCGCGGCGCATTGAGTATTGGTGGGTTAGCGCTGCTCACACGCTCTTCCCGACCCCGCCTTTACCAGCCGGACGCGGCATCGTCCGTCACGCGGGCTCGACCGTTAGTGCACTACCATCGGTGCCGGTTATGCGCATCTGGGTGCCACTCGGTGCGTCGCCTCCCGACTCGGCGACCACCTGCCACACCGTATCGTCGACTCTGGCCTTGCCGCGACCGTTTTTTAGCGCTGTATCAAGCGTAACCACCCGCCCAACATACTGCTCGGCGCGGCGGTTAAGGAGTGGATGATCGGTCTCGGTTGGATGTGCTTTCTGCCACCTGCGCCAGCTGACGATGGTTATGACCGAAAGGATGGCAAAGACAAGGAACTGAATCTGCCAGCTGATATCGGGCATAAACAGGAGGAGCGCCCCGACGACCCCGGCGGCCACGCCCATCCAGAGAAAGAAGGTCCCGGGAACGACCATTTCCAAGCCGAGCAGCAGAACGCCGGCGATCCACCAATGCCAAAACACCAAAACGTCCGGCAATGCGATCATTCAGCATCCTTCCCAAACGTCTGTTTTGCGATCTCCGCAATGCCGCCGATCGCCCCGATGACGCCCGCCGACTCCATCGGCAGGAACATTACCTTCTGGTTAGGCGAAGCGGCAAACTGCGCCAGCGCATCGACGTAACGTTGCGCTACGAAGTAGTTAATAGCCTGGACGTCACCTTTGGCAATGGCATCCGACACCATACTTGTCGCCTGGGCTTCCGCTTCCGCTTGGCGCTCACGCGCTTCGGCGTCGCGGAATGCGGCTTCCTTGCGGCCTTCCGCCTCGAGGATGGCACCCTGCTTCTCGCCTTCGGCCTGAAGAATCTCGGACTGCCGCTTGCCCTCGGCCTCCAGAATCGTTGCACGCTTCTCGCGTTCGGCCTTCATCTGCCGGGCCATGGCATCGACCAGATCTCGCGGCGGCGAGATATCCTTGATTTCAATGCGCGTCACCTTGACACCCCATGGGTTTGTCGCTGCATCGACGACACTGAGTAGCCGGTGATTGATTTCATCGCGTTGCGACAAGAGCTGATCGAGATCCATGGAACCCATGACGGTACGGATATTGGTCATCGTCAGGTTGAGGATGGCGCGCTCGAGGTCATTGACCTCGTACGCCGAGCGAGCCGCGTCGAGAACCTGGTAAAACACCACCCCGTCCGCCGTGACCATTGCATTGTCCTTTGTGATGACCTCCTGGCTGTGCACGTCAAGGACCGTCTCACGGACATTTACCCTGGCACCAACACGCTCGACGAAGGGCACGATAATATGCAGGCCAGGCGCCAGCGTTCTCATGTAGCGGCCAAACCGCTCGACGGTATATTCCGCGCCCTGCGGCACGGTTTTGACACCCATGAAGATCAACAGCACGGAAAGGATTACAACCAGGATGACGAAGGTCGCAAATCCGTCGATCATGAACTCCATCTTTCCCTCCCTCGGACAATTGATGATGCAAAACAGCTAAACTATAGATACGCCGGTGTGGTATTCGCGCAAGATATGCGTGTAATACGTGCGTAGTTGTTTCCTAATGACGCACAACCTAGCCGATGCCCTAAATCCGCCGCCGCCGCCGCTCCAGCAAGCGAAAAACCAAAGGTGTGCCGATAAAGATTATCGCTGCCCGCACCGCATGATGAGTTACGACAAATGCGACGTCCAGGCCAAGCGCCAGAGCTATCAGGCTCATTTCCGGCATACCACCGGGTGCATAAGCGAGAACCATAGCCGGCACGTTGATGCCAGTCACCTGGTGCAAGCTGTAGGCGAACAGCCCGCAAATGCCGAGGATCATCGCGGTGTTGCCGATACCGAAGCCGATGGTTTGCAGGACTTCGCGGGTTGCAGTGCCGACGAAGCGGGCGCCGATCGTGGTTCCAATCACGAGCTGTGCAAGATTGATGAGCTCGCGCGGTGGCTGAGAATCTGTAAATCCTAGCAGATGCAGGGCGACGCTCAGAAAGAGCGGGCCAAAGAATTGCGGGGCGGGAAGGCGCAACGCCCGCGCAATCGGCCAGCCGATCAAGATGCAGAGGCCCAACAGCAGGTAATCAAGCGCCGGAATTTCGAGTGCTGAGACGCCAAATGAAGAGCGGTCGCCGATCTGGATGCCGTTTACGATTTGAAACCAAAACGGCACCGCAAAAACCACCAGCAGGATGCGGGTCGCGTGCACCAACGAAATCCTTCGCTCGTCGCCTCCCATGGCACCGCCAACGATAGTCATTTCGTTCAGGCCGCCTGGCATGGCCGCGAAATATGCGGTTACTCGATCATAGCCGGCGACCCGCTGTAGATACGGTACGGTCACAGCTGCGACGATTGTTACGTAGACGGTCAGCAACGACAGACTCAGCAGCCATTCGCCGGCCCGGTCTACGAAGTCTGGTGCGAACCGGCTGCCGAGCATTACCGCCAGAACGGCGATCATGGCAGGGCGGGCACGAAGCGGCGACAGCAGGGGTGCCCGGAGGAGTGCCAGTATGGTGCACGCGGACATCGAGCCAAGTAACCACGGCAGGGGCAGACGCCAATGCACGAACAGAAGCGCGCCGACAAGCCCAACTGCAAGCGCCAGCCCCATGCGCGGCAACTGTTGTCGTAGACTTGGCGAAGTCTTTGTCACCTTCGCCTACTCGACGTAGCGGCCAAGCCGGACCGCAGTTTGACCCTGGTACAAGCGTTGCGACGGCATGATCAGGATGCAGTCGCCATAAGGGGTGACGATCGGTTCCTCACCGTCATGGGCGAGCACCGTTCCCGGCGTCTCGATAATCTCCAGACCGGCGAATTCATCGGTGAACGCAAACTGATCGCTCCTGATGGTCACCGCCTCGGTAACTTCGATCACGCGTGGCGTCGGCCGCGTGACGTCTGCGACGTTGCGTGCGACGAAGTTCGGATCGACCAGATCGAAATGGTCGAGAAATCTCAATGTCACTTCAATCGCCGTCGTCACGCTTGCTTGTTCCCAATGCTGGCCACATTCAATGAGCAGCGCATTTCGCGGGTCCGCCGGGTCGGCAAAGCGGTCATAGTCGCGCAAACGTGCACCCGCAGCGTGACCCGAATCGATAACGACTAATTCAGGAAAGCCGACCGCCGTCGCCAGGTCTCGTCCCTTTTGCAGCGGTCCTGCCATGGTCATCGGTTCACAGCGCTGCTGCATCGAATGCAGGTCGAGGAGAAAGTCGACCTGATTGACAAGCGGTCGAAAGTTCCTTGCCCGCCGTAGTTCAACGCTGTCTCGCGATCCGTCGAGGACCTCGGCGGTCCACAGCCGATTGAAGTCTTCGTTGACGTAACGTGAGTTCGTTGGATGCAGAGCATCAAAGCCCAGATAGGCCTCGTAATTGGCGAAACTAAGTGTGAGTTTGCCTTTTTGCGGCCTTATCTCGTTCTGGAACAGGAAGTCGATGACGATGGCGCCACATAATTCGTTGCCGTGCGTTACCGCGTTGACCATCACGTGGGGGCCAGCGCGGCCGCTATCGAACGTGGTTACATATTCGATACCGGTATTGCCTGCTCGATAGGGCGAGATATCGGGCGGATCGATCTCGATGCTGTACTGGCGTCCGGGCACGGGCATTCGACTCAAAACAGGGAGGCGGGGCGAGCAGGGAACTCAGCAGTTCCCGATGGCGCAACACCATAACCTGCGCCATGGCTGTGCGCGAGTGCCATCACGTCGCGCCACCGATCCAAAGTTGGGCCTCACTACGGCGGCGGGGCTCATGTATTATCCACCGCGTTTTGCGGCGATAGAGCCGGGCAAGAGCCTGCTGTGGTCAGCTTTTGTGTTTCGCGGAGAGCAGTTTTGCGGAGGATCGATCCAGGGGTCCTGTATGTGGAGCATGCGCGGCGCCCTGCGGCGCCGGTCGTTTTCGATTCGCCGCACAGCGGGCAGACCTACCCCGATGACTTCGACTACATCGTGCCAAGAGACGTAATGCGCTGTGCCGAAGATATGTTCGTGGACGAATTGTTTGGCGGCGCCCCGCGGCATGGTGCGGTCCTGTTGGCGGCCTTGTTTCCGCGAAGTTACATCGATCCTAACCGAGCACTTTGCGATCTCGATGCTGCGCTGCTCGACTCGCCGTGGCCGGAACCTTTGGCGCCAGGTGAGAAGACGCGGCAAGGACACGGGTTGATCTGGCATACTTGCCCCCCCGATCTGCAGATGTACAAACGCAAACTGACCGGAGATGAAGTTCGCAGACGTATCGACGACTACTATCTCGCCTATCACGGCACACTCGATGCGTCCCTCAAGCGCCTGTACCGGCGCTTTGGCCATGTCTGGCACATCAACTGCCATTCCATGCCGGCCTTTGGCGTGGTGACGTCGCCGAACGGCCGCCGCGTTCGGCGAGCCGAGTTTGTGTTGGGAAATCGTGACGGGACAACCTGCGAGCCAGAGTTCACGGCTCTGATTCGCGAGGCGCTCGTAGACTTTGGATACTCGGTCAGGATCAACAGTCCCTATAAGGGCGTTGAATTGGTTCGGGCCTACTCCGATCCAGATGCCGGACGCCACAGTATTCAGATCGAAATCAGCCGCGCGCTCTATATGGACGAAGCGACATTCGAGCAGACGAGTGGCTTTGAGGAACTCAAATCCAACCTCTCAAAATTGGCCGCGGTCGTCTGCACCTATGCGCGCGAAAAAGCCGCCAACGGCAGCATGGGCTGACGTTGGAGAAGCGCCTAGTTGGCGAATTGCTCATTTAGAATGCGTTCTTGGAAATTATGCTCGGGATCGAACAGCATCGTTAAAGTAATCGTGCGATCTTCGTGAACCGTCACCTTGCAGACGTCGCGCACCTCGGTTGCGTCGGCAACCGCGCTCATCGATCGCCTTTCCGCGTCTAACACTTCAAACAGCACTGTCGCCGCACGTGGAACGAGTGCTCCTCGCCAGCGCCGCGGTCGGAATGCACTGATCGGCGTAAGACACAGGACATTGGCGTCGACCGGTAAGATCGGCCCGTGCGCAGAGTAGTTGTAGGCGGTGCTGCCGGCCGGTGTCGCAACCAGTACGCCGTCGCAAATCAACTCTTCCAGCCGCACGATGCCGTCCACCGAGATGCGAAGCTTTGCTGCCTGCCGCGTCTCGCGGAGTAGCGAGACTTCGTTGATCGCCAGTGCTTCGTGCGTGGTGTTGGTGATACATTCGGCGACCATTCGTAAGGGATGCAGGTTTACCGGCTGAGCCTTGCTGACCCGTTCGGGCAATCCCTCCGCGCCGTACTCGTTCATGAGGAACCCGATCGAGCCGCGGTTCATACCGTAGATTGGAATGCCATCATCCAAATGCTCGTGCAGCGTCTGCAACAGGAAGCCATCTCCACCCAGCGCGACGATCACGTCGGCGTCTTCCGCCTCGACATGCGCGACTGACTTGCGGAGCAATTGCTCAGCCTCCTGCGCTTCGGGAGCGTCGGAGGCCGTAAACGCGATTTTCTTGATTTGCGCCATTGCTATTCCGTACAGCTATCTATTCGTGCCTTGGAGACCAGTATAGCGGTGTCGCTGACGCGTTCCAGTGGGCGTGCGACGGCGAGCGGCGGAGCAGCTGTATTGGCGGCGGGCAGCGCGTGCTTGGCGCCGCCTCCTTTGCGGATGTCGTCTGTTCGGCGAAACGGTGGTCTAGTACAAATCACGCCTAGGCTCCCGTATGACACCTGGAGGTCGCTATGAGCGAGCGTGAGGTCATATTGTTTGCAAACGAGGCCTTCTACCGCGCCTTCGCCGACCGCGACATGCAGGCGATGGAACAGGCCTGGGCGTTGAACGAGCCGGTTTGTTGCATTCATCCGGGTTGGCTTGCGATTCGCGACCGAAGCAGAATCCTAGAGAGCTGGCGCTCGATCCTGAACAATCCTGGCGCGCCTGATATTCATTGCCGTGCCGCCGAAGTGATGATGTGGGGCGATGTCGGGGCCGTCGTCTGTTTCGAGCAGATCGGCGAGAGCTATCTTATGGCTACCAACATCTACCTTCAGGAAGGTGGACACTGGCGACTCGTGCATCATCAGGCAGGGCCTACGAATGCACCTCCGCCGGAAGAACAGAAGGCGTCTGGCGCAATGAACTGATGGACTTTGCCACGGCAAGGGCGTCGCGCGCCGTGGATATGCGCGTGGCTATCCGCCCGTGACGCTCATGTGGCGTGGGACCGCGGGCGCCTGCTGGAGGCGGTCGATGAGGAAATCATGGCCCTTCGGTTTGCGGCCTATCGCTGCGTGTATGGCTTCGATCAGCGTATCGTCGCTGGAGGCGGTCCGCAGCGGGTCGCGAAGATCTGCCGCATCCTCTTGGCCGAGGCACATATAAAGCGTGCCCGTGCAGGTCAGCCGCACGCGATTGCAGGACTCGCAGAAATTATGTGTGAGCGGAGTGATGAAGCCGATCCGGCCGCCTGTCTCAGCGCACTGCATGTAACGCGCTGGCCCACCAGTATTGAGATCGATATCCGTCAGCGTCCATTGAGTCTGCAATTCCGAGCGGACCTGCGATAACGGCCAATATTGTTCAAGCCGCATCTCATCACCGATATCTCCCATCGGCATGACTTCAATGAAGGTCAGATCGAAGCCACGTTGGCCTGTCCAACCTACCAGCGAATGAACTTCGTCATCGTTGATGCCCTTGAGCGCCACGCTATTGATCTTGATACTGATGCCGGCCTTCTCAGCGGCATCAATTCCCGCCATGACGCGATCGAATTTGCCCCAACGGGTAATGGTCTGAAACTTGGCCGGGTCCAGCGTATCCAGCGAAACGTTGATACGCTTGACGCCGCAGTCCGCCAGCTCCCCTGCGAATCTGTTGAGCAGACTGCCATTTGTCGTCAGCGTCAGTTCTTCGAGATCGCCTTGCTCGAGATGGCGCGAGAGGCCTCGTATCAGGCTCATGACGTTGCGTCGAACCAGCGGCTCGCCACCGGTAAAGCGCAGCTTCCGTACACCGAGGCGTACGAAGACACTACACAATCGGTCGAGTTCCTCGAGCGTGAGAATCTCTGATTTCGGCAGAAAGGTCATATTTTCCGACATGCAATAGACACAGCGGAAGTCGCAGCGGTCTGTGACCGATACACGTAAATATGTGATCTCGCGGCCAAACGGATCGATCATCGGGCGAAGATCTCCTGGCAAGCTAAGTTGTGGTTCGCGCCAAATTTGAACGCAAGCATATACTACAATATGGGGCGCAAAGAAGGGATTTCCCGTTTGTTTGAGGCGAGCCGGCAATCACTGCAGCGAGACCTCAACTGCCGCTGGAAAAGTTGGCGAAGAAGAGCTGTCGACCATTCACCGTGAAGGCATTGATGGCGGCTTGACCGGCGGCTGATGTCAGCCACTCGACGAACCGCACTGCATCGGCCGATTTGACGTGCGGATGGCGCTGCGGGTTTACGACGATCACGCCATATTGATTAAATAGCCGCACATCGCCTTCAAGCAGGACTCTGAGGCTGCCCTTGTTCCGGAATGCAATCCAGGTCGCCCTGTCGCTGAGGGTGTAGGCGCCGCTTGCTGTGGCGATATTGAGCGTAGTTCCCATTCCTGAGCCAACTTCACGATACCATGAGCTTGTCGCCTCTTGGATGTTCACACCAGCCGTTTGCCAAAGGCGAAGTTCCACCTTGTGTGTGCCACTGTCGTCGCCGCGCGAGATGAACAATGCCTCCTCACGTGCGATGGTAGAAAGCGCGGCAATCGCATCATGCATGTCACCAATCCCCGCCACATCGTTGAGAGGGCCCAGGACGACGAAGTCGTTGTACATAACGTCGCGACGCTCAAGCCCAAATCCATCTGCGACGAACTGCTCTTCGGTCGCCCGATGATGCACCAGCAGGACGTCGGCATCGCCGTTCTGTGCCAAACGAATCGCCTGGCCCGTGCCTCGTGCCACGACCCGTACTTCGATACCGCTGCCAGCGGTAAAGATTGGAAGTAGATGGGCGAAGAGCCCCGAGTTATCGGTGGAAGTGGTTGAGGCGAGCGTAATATATCGCTCGCCTGCAGCGGCCGGAAATGCAACCAATGTTGCGGCGACGATTGCAGCCGCAAGACGGCTTACCACAACAGCTCTCCTGCGAGGAAGGCACGGGCCTCGTCTGAGTCAGGTCGCTTGAAGAACGCCCCGGCGACCGATCTTTCAAGTAGCCGCCCGTGATGCAGAAACAAGACCTCGTCGGCGAGCCTGCGCGCCTGCGCGATATCGTGGGTTGTCATAACGATCTTGGTGCCGGCCTGGTGCATGGCTCGGATAATGTCCTCAACCTGACGTGTGGCCGCTGGATCCAGATTGGCCGTCGGCTCGTCGAGAAACAGAATCTGGGGCGTTAACGCCCAGGCGCGTGCCAGGGTCAGCCGTTGCTGCTCGCCGGCGGACAGCCGCCGTGCTGCCCTCAGAGACAAAGCTGAAAGTCCAGTTTTCTCAAGCGCTTCGGCAGCGCGTGCCGCGCGCTGCGAGCGGCTTATACCCCGCAAAGCGAGGGCGTAGGTGATGTTGCCGATCACTGAACGCCGCAACAGCACCGGACGTTGGAACACCATCGCCTGGTCGCGCAACGTTCCATTCGAGGAATTTCTTCCACGCCACAACACTCTGCCGGCGGTCGGTTGCAGCAGCCCATGGCACATTCTCAGCGTCAGGCTTTTGCCGGCGCCGTTAGGGCCAAGAATGATAGTCAGTGGCCCGGCCTCCAACGTGAAGTCGAGCCCTTCAACGAGCGCCGATCCGCCCGCGTGATAGGCTAGACCTTCGACACTTAATGGAAGAATCGGTTGCATCATCCCTGGGCCCGTCTGGCCGCGTCTCCGGCCAGGTAGACAGCGCCGTTCACAATCAGTGACAACGACAGCAGTATGATGCCAAGCCCCAACGCCAGAGCGAGATTGCCCTTGCTGGTTTCAAGCGCGATCGCGGTTGTCATGACACGCGTCACATGGTCGATGTTTCCGCCGACCAGCATAACGGCGCCAACCTCGGATGTTGCCCGCCCGAAGCCCGCAAGCACCGCAGTGACGAGACTGAACCTGCCGTCCCAGAGCAAGGTGGCGATCGAGCGGCTCGGCGATGCGCCAAGCGATCGCAGCTGCTCTTCGTACTCGCTCCAAAGGTCCTCGACAATTTGGCGGGTCAGTGCCGCAACGATGGGCGTCGTAAGAAGGGTTTGGGCGATGATCATCGCGGTTGGCGTAAACAACAGCCCGAGAACACCGAGCGGGCCGGCCCGTGAAAGCACCAGGAACACAACGAGTCCAACAACCACAGGCGGCAGTCCCATCAACGCGTTCAACACGACAGCCGCCGTTCGGCGTCCCGGAAATCGCAGAACGGCAACTGCAGCGCCGAGCGGCAACCCGATCAACGCGGCAAAACCGACTGCCGTCAGACTGATCCGGAGCGACAGCAGGACGATCTCCGCCAGGTCGCGATCAAACGTGACGATGAGCCTCGCGGCGGCGTTGAGAGCTTGAGATAGGTTGTCCATTGGTCGGGCGTTCAACAACGATGCAGGCTGAACGCAGCATCGGCCAGTGTGCTCGTATGCGGCGCGGTCCGTTATGTCATGAACTGCGGCGTGTCACAACTGCCGCGGTCCTTGATGTTCAAACGTCACCGCGGCGTGCTTGCCCGCCTCGTCCCCTTAATACATATTCATACAATGCAGGAGTTCCTTATCAAACCTGACCCGGACGACCTGCGGCTCACGCAGCGTGTCCACGGCACCGACCATGAGGGTCGTGAGATAGAGACGTCGGTCGTCGTTGAGCAGCCATTGACGTTGTTCCTCAACGGTCAGGAAATTGTCACGGTCATGACCATTGGTGACTATCCGGATTATTTGGCTGTCGGTTACCTGATCAACCAGAACATGTTGCTGGCCGACGACGTAATCACCGCAATCGATGTCGATGACGAGCTCGATACGGTGGTTGTCCGCACCGAGCGTGAGACCGATTTTGAGGAGAAACTGAAGAAGAAGACATTGACCTCCGGATGCGCGCAGGGGACGGTGTTCGGCGACTTGATGGAAAAGTTCGAGGATGTCGAACTGTCGCCAGATACAGTCTTGAAGACGTCGTGGCTTTACCAGCTGACAAAGAAGATCAACACTTCGCCGTCACTCTATCTGACTGCCGGCGCAATCCACGGCTGCGTGCTATGCGAAGCCGATCGGCCCCTCGTCTATATGGAAGATGTCGGACGCCACAATGCGATCGACAAGATTGCCGGGTATATGTCGCTTAATGCGGTGGATCCAGAGGGCAAGATCTTTTACACCACCGGACGTCTCACCTCTGAGATGGTGATCAAATGCGTGCAGATGCGTATTCCCATACTCGTTTCGCGTTCTGGATTCACGGCTTGGGGAGTAGAACTTGCGCGCCAGGCTGGACTCACGCTGGTCGGCCGCGCCAGGGGCAAGCGCTTCGTTGCGCTGGCCGGCCAGGAGCGCATCGTCTACGATGCCGATCCGGCAGCTGCGCGGGAAGAGTCGAAGCCCCTTCGTCGCAAGGCAAGCGTCGCAGAAAGTGCTGCCTGAGACCCGCTGACGATGCCGAAATCGAAAGACATAGATACCGAGTTGGTAAAATCGTCCGGCGACGTTTTCGACATGATCGAAGGCACTATCGACGAGCACATGAGCTGGCTCGAGATGTGGCATCGCGCGATAGTTTGTCAGACACCACTCGACGAGAAACTGCTCGGCGATAAGCCGCATCTGGAATCGCGGTTTGGCCGCTGGTTCAGGGCCAATATCGACAAGGGTTTTCTTGATCGCGCGGCATTCGGCGAGCTTGGCAAGCTACATGAACAAATGCATCAAAAAGGCCGCGATCTAGCGCTGCTATCGGCGGCTGGGACGTCCATTGCGCCGAAGGAGTATGACGATTTTATCGGCCTCGTGACGACCTTTAATCTAACGATTCGCCGGGTGCGGCAGGGTCTGCGGCAAGCTGCCACTGAATCGAATCCCGTCACGGGACTGAGTAACCGCGAGAACATGCTGAACGAACTTGAAAATGAGCGGCTGCACGCGGAACGGACGAAGACCGAATGTTGCTTGATCTTGGCGGATATCGACAGGTTCAGGGAGGTGGTTGAGACACACGGTGCAGAGTCTGGCGACCAGGTGCTGTTTGCGGCGGCAAGCCGGCTGTTGACCAAGTTGCGTCCATACGACCGGGTATATCGCTACGGTGGTGACGAGTTTCTGGTCTGCCTACGGTCAACCAAGGAATCAGCTGCAATGCTTGCGGCGGAACGGCTGCACGGCGCGTTTCGCGAACAGCCGTTCGTGGTGGCGGATGGCGCTTCAATTCCGGTGACAGCTTCGTTTGGAGTTAGCATGCTGGACACGGAAGTGCCGATTCACGAAAGCATTGAGCGCGTGGACGATGCTGTCATTGCAGCCAAGCGTGCAGGACGCAACCGCTGCATGATGTGGTCGCCCGAACTCACGGATTAAGATGCCGGCGGATGTCGCAGGAGTGCTGCTCGCCGGCGGGCAGTCGCGCCGCATGGGTGGTGGCGACAAGTGCCTGCGGCGAATCGGTGATACGACAATCCTGGCTCGGGTTATCGAACGTGTACGAGATCAAGTTGGCTGCCTGATACTCAACGCCAACGGCGACCCACAGCGGTTTTCCGAGTTTGGTCTGCCGGTTGTCCCCGATGTCGTTCCTGGATTTGCCGGGCCACTTGCCGGTGTCTTGAGCGGCATGGACTGGGTTGCAGAGCATGCGTCTGACTGCCGCTGGTTGGCGAGCATTCCTACCGACGCCCCATTCCTGCCACTGGACCTCGTAGTCCGGCTGCGTGATTCATTGAGCGTCGAGGATGCCGATTTGGCCTGTGCGGTTTCGGCCGGTCGCGCCCACCCGGTTTTCGCACTTTGGCCGGTCGCCATGCGTGCCGACCTGCGACAGGCGCTGGTGGTGGACGACCTTCACAAGATTGACGTCTTTACGGCGCGTTATAGTTGTGCAGAAGTGACCTTCGCCGCGGATCCGGTGGATCCGTTCTTTAATACCAACCGGCCGGACGACCTGGCGGAAGCCGAGCGGCTGATTGCGGGATGAAACACTAGGGTGGGTTGCTGCCGGATCGGCGTAGCGTGACGAATCGGCCATGACGCCGCAGAGCAGAGACCGAACCGCCTTCTTCCACCATCCGTATGGCGGCCGCTTCATCTTCGATCACAAAGCCGGAGAGCGCATCGATACCGAAATCGAACAGCCGTGGCGTCAGCGGCGTACTCGGCCCGACCAACACCGTGAAGGCCTGCGCAGCTAGTCGAAGAAGATTGGGAAGGGTACCGTTGGTGATCGCTGAGGCGGTGATGATTAGCTGTTCCGCCTCGGGTAAGAGCCTGGCAGCTTCCTCTTCGCCATAGTCTTCCGGCCCCGGGTCGCGTTCGATCACGGCGGCGCCGGGCAGACGCCTGGCCAGGCTCGGGAATCGACCGACGATAACCGTGCGCTGTCCGCGGTCTTCCACAAGATCAAGCCCGTTAAGCGCTTCGCCCCTGAGATCGTAGCGGTTTAGGTGCGCATTGATCGCGGCGAATCCCAAGGCCTGCTCGAAGACATCCTGGCTATTGCTGAGAGCGCCGAGGTCGGCAAGTTGGCCCCCCTGAAAGGTGCCGGCCTCGGCCAGGCTATAGCACCCTGCCGTCCCCCGCAGCGGCGTATGCGCCAAACCGGTGCCATGCGGTCCCACGACCAGCGTCCAATTGAGACCAACGACGACGCGCTCGATTCGGTCAGGTCCTGCGTCGGCTAACGTCGCCCCTAAAACCTTGTAGAAGTCTCGGTCGGCGATCGCCTGCATAGAGCTCATCTGCGCGGTGCCCCGAACGCCGTTTACTCCGCCGCCGACTGTTCGGCGGGTTCGATCCTCGCCGCGCAGAATTTGAACCCAGGAATCTTGCCGACCGGGTCGAGTTGCGGATTCGTCAGCATGTTGGCCGGCGCCTCGGCGAAGCAGAACGGGATGAAGAGCACGCCCTCAGGCAGCGCGTCGTCGACCCGCGCCTTGAGCTCGACAGTGCCGCGTCGCGTCGCGATACGGACCACATCGCCCGGCGCGATGCCGAGGCCAGCGATATCGCCCGGGCTCAGGCTCGCCACCGCTTCCGGCTCTAGTTCGTCGAGGATTGTGGCCCGTCGTGTGATGGCGCCGGTGTGCCAATGTTCGAGCTGCCGCCCGGTTGTCAGGATCATCGGATACCTGTCGTCCGGCAGCTCATCGGGCGGAATGACGCTTGTGGATTTCAGTTTGGCACGGCCCGTTTCGGTCGGGAATCCATCGCCGAACACAATATCCTCCCCAGGTCGGTCGGGCGCCAACGATGGATAGGTGACCGAATCCTCGGCTTCGACCCGCTCCCATGTGATGTTCTTGAGTGACGGCATGATCTGCGCCATCTCCGCAAATGCTTCGCGTGGATGGCTGTAGTCCCAGTCGAGTCCGATGCCTTGAGCGATCTGCTGGATGATCCACAAGTCCTGGCGCGTGTCGCCCGGCAGTCCCAGCGCCCTGCGTCCCATCTGCACTTGGCGGTTCGTGTTGGTGACGGTGCCGTCTTTCTCAGGCCAGGCGGAGGCGGGCAGCACGACGTCGGCATGGAACGCGGTCTCGGTCAGGAAGATGTCCTGGACGACCAGGTGTTCGAGCTTGGCGAGGGCGCCACGAGCATGATGCGCATCGGGGTCCGACATCGCCGGATTCTCACCCATGATATACATGCCGCGGATCTGTCCCGCGTGGGTGGCGTTCACGATCTCGACCACCGTCAGGCCTTTCGCCGGATCGAGCTTAGTGCCCCAGAATTCCTCGAACTTGCCACGGATATCGGCAGTATCGACAGGCTGATAGTCGGGGTAGACCATCGGTATAAGACCGGCATCGGACGCTCCCTGCACGTTGTTTTGACCGCGTAGCGGGTGCAGTCCGGTTCCCGGCCGGCCAACCTGGCCTGTGATCAGTGCCAAGTCGATAAGGCAGCGGGCGTTGTCGGTGCCATGGGTGCTCTGCGAGATACCCATGCCCCAGAAGATGATTGCCGCCTGCGCCCGGGCATAGGTGCGGGCAACTGTCTTCAGCGTCTCGGCGTCGATACCGCAGACCTCGGCCATCGCCTCCGGCGTGAATGGCTTGATGCTGTCCTTGAGGTGCTCGAACCCCTCGGTATGCGCTTCGATATACTGACGGTCGTAAAGCTCCTCGCTAATGATTGTGTGGATCAGGGCATTCAACAGCGCGACATCCGTACTCGGCTTGAATTGCAGCATGTGGGTCGCGTACTGCTCCAAGGCCTGACCGCGGGGGTCAGCGACAATGAGCGTCGCCCCGCGTTTCGCAGCCTGTTTGAAGAATGTTGCCGCAACGGGATGATTGTTCGTCGGATTGGCGCCGATGACGATGATCACCTCGGCATCCTCGCACGCGGTGAAGGGGGCGGTGACCGCTGCCGAACCGACGCACTCCATCAGTGCCGCAACGGAGGAGGCATGGCAGAGGCGCGTGCAGTGGTCGACATTGTTGGTTCCGAACCCGGTCCGCACCAGCTTCTGGAACAGATAGGCCTCCTCGTTGGAGCCCTTTGCGGAACCGAAACCGGCCAGGGCGCCGCCGCCATCTTCGTCGCGGATGCGGCGCAGTCCGGTTGACGCGCGCTCAAGCGCCTCCTCCCAGCTGGCTTCACGGAAATGCGTGAAGGGGTCGGCTGGATCGACAAAATCATCGGCGTCCTTGGCTACGCCGTCACGACGAATCAGCGGCTTGGTCAGACGGTGAGGGTGCGAGACATAGTCGAAGCCGAATCGGCCTTTGACGCATAGCCGGTTCCTGTTGGCCGGTCCCTCACGGCCATCTACATACAGCAGCTTGCCATCCTTCTTGTTGTAGGTGATCTGGCAGCCGACGCCGCAATAGGGACAGACGCTGTGCACCTGCTCGTCGGCGTAGTGGATGCGGCTACCTTGCTCGTCAAGCAACGATGCTAGCTCATGATGCTCGACAGGTCGTAGAGCCTTCGCATACTTATCCTGATGGACCTGGATTTTGAACTCTGAACCAAGCACACGCGTAATGACAGGAGAGATGCCCGTATGGATAAACTTATCCTCAAGGACCATCTTCACATTCGCGCCAAAGTGCGTCTTGAGCAATGCCTGCAGCCATCAGAGCTGAGTCATGTCTCCTGCCGTCTTAAAGTCATCCAT